>JANPKC010000139.1:0-2403 GCA_031425855.1 Actinomycetes bacterium
CTACACGGCCGAGCACTACCTCGTCGACGTCCTCGTCGGCTGGGCGTACACGCTCGTAGCCGTCTGGGCGGTGGGCCGCATCGCGGATCGCCTCGGACGGCGGCGAGGAGAAGAAGAAGAAGCGGATGATGGGACTCGAACCCACGACCTTCTGCATGGCAAGCGTTTCTGGCCCGCTCAACGCTACTCGATACTGGACGACGAATACCTCGTTTTGCAGGAGAATTTCACCGTGTACTCGCTCTCTCGTCGCGGCGGGTGAGGTCGTTTCACCCTTGCGAGATGCGACTCGTGCGGGATATTTGCGGGATGGATCGCTGTACCGATCGGCCAACGCAACGTGCCTCAGGTGACCTCCAACTCTTCGGGTCGATCGGGCGTGCAACGTTGGAGGACGCGAGTGGACTGAAGGGCATCCGCGGCCTCCCCGGTGCTGGTCACGGCAGGCGTCCCGCAAGCAGCCGCCGACGATCACCCCACGTCGAGCAGACGAACGATTGCCGCAGTGACGGGACTCGCGCATTACCAGAGGAAGTGACACGACCTTGTCACTCTCCTCACGCAAATTGATAACCGAACAGGCGTCACGTCACGGCCATGACACCTCCGTCGCCGGTCTGGGTCGCGCCTGCCGTCTGCCTGCTGCCCCTGATCCTCGCCGATGGTTCACCGAGACCTCGGCCGGATTCAAGGCAGCTTGCGTAGGGCCGTCCGGCCGATCAGGAAGCCCGTGCCGCTTCTCGTGATCACGCATTCGACGCCGACGGCGAGCGCGCGGCAGCGGAAGCGGCCGAAGACGACCTCCCTGCCGCGGGCGAGCAGCACCGGCCTTCCTCGGCACCACTGCTAGAGTCGGGATCAACCGAAGGGCAGTAACCCCAAACGGGTGCCATCGTCAATCCGGCCTACATGGCCCGGTGGCACTGGCCGCGAGAGCGGCGGGAGAGACTTTCGTCGACCGACAAACCGGCCTGACGAAGGAGTGCTGCATGGAACTCGAAGTGTGGATGTGGGGAGCGTTCGGCGCGTTCGTCGTCGCGATGCTAGCGGTCGACCTCGTCGCCTTCCGCGGTCGCGGTGAGGAGATCTCGCTCAGCCGCGCGATCGGCTGGAGCATCGGCTGGACCGCTCTCGGTCTCGGCTTCGGCGGTTTTCTCTGGTGGTGGCAGGGGCGCATCGCTGCAGAGGAGTATCTGGCAGGCTTCCTGATCGAGAAGTCGCTCTCGGTCGACAACCTCTTCGTCTTCGCCCTGATCTTCAGCTACTTCGCCGTCCCCGTCGCCTACCAGCGGCGGGTGATCTTCTGGGGCATCTTCGGCGCGATCGTCCTGCGCGCGATCTTCATCCTCGCCGGTGCCGCTCTGCTCGACGCCTTCCACTACATGGTGTACGTCTTCGGGGCTTTCCTCGTGCTCACCGGTATTCGCATGGCGCGCCACTCTACGATCGAGATCCACCCGGAGCGGAACCCGGTACTGAAGCTGCTCGGCCGCGTCCTGCCGATGACCACGGTCTACCACGGCGATCGGCTAACCGTGCGCGAGAACGGTCGCCGCCTGGCGACCCCGATGATGGGAGCGCTCGTCCTCGTCGCGACCTTCGATGTCGTCTTCGCGGTCGACTCGATCCCTGCGATCTTCGCGATCACCCGCGACACGTTCATCGTCTACGCCGCGAACGCCTTTTCGCTGCTCGGCCTGGCCGCTCTCTACTTCGTCCTCGCCGGGATGATGGGCCGCTTCCGCTACCTGAACGTGGGCCTGGCGGCCGTGCTCATCTTCGTCGGCCTGAAGATGACGCTCGCCGACATCTACAAGGTGCCGGTGTTCGTCGCCCTGGCGGTGATCGTCGTGCTGCTCGCGGTCGCGGTCGGGGCATCGCTCCTGCGCCAGGCGCCCGCTCCCGAGGCGGAGGCTGAGGAGCCGCCCGAGCCGGGCGTTTCCGCAAGGAGGGTCTGATGCTCCTGCTCGGCGTCATCCGCGTCGCGCTCGCGGTTCTCGGGTGGCTGACCGATTCGCCCTCCGGGCGGGCGGGCTGCAACCGCACCCGCGGGTCGCCATCGTCGCGATCGCCGAGACGTTCGCTGTCGGTCTGGTGCTGCTCGGCGTCTGAGAGCGGGAGAAGCTGGAGCCCCGAGAAGCCAGGCGCGCGAGATCTCAACGCGATGCCGCAACTGCAACAGCCGTCGCGGAACTTCCGTCGCGAAGATTAGGCCGAGACGAACGTGTGCGCTGGGTACAGCTCCGGTTCGGCCGTGACGCCAGCCTCCTGCAGGGCTGGGCCGAGCTTCTCCCCAAATCGCGCGCAGGCCCTACGCTGACTCCCAACGCTGTGCAAGGCTCCGGCCACGGTCAGCGAAACTCTTGAAGACGGCGTTGATAGACCCTCGTCGACTCCGGCTGC
>JANPKC010000140.1:0-2677 GCA_031425855.1 Actinomycetes bacterium
CGGACACGCGATTGTGGAGAACGTCGAGGTCGATGGCGTTGGCTCGCCATTCACCGCCTTGGTTCTTACCCACCCGTGCATCGGGCCCAACGTACGGTACCGACGCTTTCAACGAGATGCTCTCCGACGTGCAGGCTCGCGACTCCGAGCTCGCCAACCGGATCCGGATGCTCCGGTTCCACGGCTCGAAGGCGAAGAAGACCTTCGAGTACGTCGGCTACAACTCGCGCCTCGACGAGATCCAGGCTGCGGCGCTGCGGATCTTCCTGCGCGAGCTCGACGGCTGGACGGCGGCGCGCCGCGAGGCGGCCGCGCGCTACGTCGAGCTCGGGATGGGGGAGCTGTGCGAGGTGCCGGTCGACGAGCCCGGCCACGTCTATCACCTCTTCGTCTGCCGCTCGCCCGAGCGCGACCGGATCCGCGCGGCGCTGACCGAGGCGGAGATCGGGAACGCCGAGTACTACCTGCCGCCGCTCCACCTCCAGCCGGCGCTTCGCTACCTCGGCTACGAGGAGGGCGCGCTGCCCGAGACGGAGCGCGCTGCGCAGGAGAACTTCTCGCTGCCGCTCTGGGCAGGTATCACCGCCGAGCAGCAGGAGCGCGTCGTCGACGTCGTCCGCGCAGCCGTCGGCGTGTCCGCGCGGGCGTGAGCTCGTCTCGCGGCTCTGGTGCGCCACTCGCGGTTCGCGGCCGGAGAGGACAGTACGTGAGTACGGACTTGGAGAGCCGCGGGCCGCGAGAGGCGCAAGCCTTGCGGTGGAGGCCAGCTCCGCCGGCCGCAACCGGAAGGCGGCCAGGGCCGTGAGAAGCCCGTTCAACCCGCATCGGTTCCCGCAACTGGCGGCAGACCTGGCGATCGTCGTCGCCGCCTGGTTCTTCGCCTTCCGGCTCCGCTTCGACACCGACCTGCCGGTCTACTACGAGGAGTACGTCTCGTGGCAGCTGCTCGCCCTCGTCGCCGCGATCAAGCTCGGCATCTTCGCGCTCTTCGGCTTCTACAACCGCTGGTGGCGCTACGTCTCGACCCGAGACATGTGGGGCGCCGCGCGCGGCGTCGTCGCGGCGAGCCTCGTCACCTTCCTCGTCTTCAGCTTCTTCGACCTCCATGCCGCGGAGGTGCCGCGCACGGTCTGGATCATCGACGGCCTGCTGACGCTGGCGCTCGTCGCCGGGTCGCGCATGCTCGCGCGGACGATCATCGAGCGCCCGCAGAGCCGCTCGATCGTCGCGCGCGGCAGAGAGGTGATCGTCGTCGGGGCCGGAGATGCCGCGCAGCTGATGCTGAAGGAGATGCTGCGCACTCCAGACCTCGGCTACACCCCGATCGGCCTGATCGACGACGACCCGCGCAAGAAGAACCTGCGCCTGCACGGGATCCGCGTGCTCGGCACGAGCGACGAGCTGCCGCACCTGCTCCGCGACCGCCGACCCGACGAGCTCCTGATCGCGATCCCGTCCGCGTCGGGCGAGCAGCGCGCGCGGATCGTCGAGATGGCGCGCGCCGAGAACGTGGCGGTGAAGACGCTGCCGGGCCTGAACGAGCTGATCGCCGGCGACCTCGACCTCGCGAAGCAGGTGCGGCCGGTCGAGGTGGAGGACCTGCTCGGCCGCGAGCCGGTCGAGGTCGACGTCGACGCGATCGCCTCCTACGTCAAGGACAAGGTCGTCCTCGTCACCGGCGCAGGCGGCTCGATCGGCTCCGAGCTCTGCCGCCAGCTCGCGCGGGCCGAGCCGACGCGGATCGTGATGGTCGACCAGGCCGAGAGCTCGCTCTACGACATCGAGCGCGAGCTCGTCGACGAGCGCCGCTTCAGCGCCTGCGTGCCCGTGCTCGCCGACGTCCGCAACCGCAAGCGGCTGCGTCAGGTCTTCGAGCGCTACCGGCCCGACGTCGTCTTCCACGCCGCGGCCTACAAGCACGTCCCGTTGATGGAGGCGAACCCGCTCGAGTCGGTGGCGAACAACGTCCTCGGCACCCGCATCGTCGCCGACGCGGCGATCGAGCACGGCGTCGAGCGCTTCGTCCTGATCTCGACCGACAAGGCGCTCAACCCCTACAGCGTCTACGGGCAGTCGAAGACGCTCTGCGAGTGGATCGTCGGCTCCCACGGCGAGCGCGACGACGTGCCGACGAAGTTCGTCGCCGTCCGCTTCGGCAACGTCCTCAACTCCGCCGGCAGCGTGATCCCGCTCTTCCGTCGGCAGATCGAGCGCGGCGGCCCCGTCACGGTCACCGACGCCGAGATGACCCGCTTCTTCATGACGATCCCCGAGGCCGTCGCGCTCGTGATCCAGGCCGGCGCGATCGGCGGCCGCGGCCGCATCCTCGTGCTCGACATGGGCGACCCGATCAGGATCGTCGACCTCGCACGCAACATGATCCGCCTCTCCGGCAAGGAGCCCGACCGCGACATCGAGATCACCTACATCGGCGCGCGCCCGGGGGAGAAGATCCACGAGGAGCTGTTCGCCGAGGGCGAGACCTGGAAGCCGACGACGCACCCGAAGATCGCCGCCCTCGACGTCTCGCCGGTCGAGCGCGCGTGGCTCGAGGGCAAGCTCGACGAGCTGGAGCGGCTGGTCGAGGCGGGCGACACGCTCGAGCTCGTCGGCCGCCTCGCCGCGATCGTGCGGGAGCCGAACGGCCCCCGGACCGAGGAGACGGGCGCCGCGACTG
>JANPKC010000141.1:0-1581 GCA_031425855.1 Actinomycetes bacterium
CTGCCGAGATCGCCGCCGAGACCGACCCCCGGGCCTGACCTCAGCGGCGGTCGGCCAGCTCGTGCGCCCGCCCGTAGCGGACGGCGCGCCGCACCGTGCGGGGGTCGAGGCCTCGTTCGAGCAGCTCCTGGCGCAGCTCTCCCTCCCTCGCCATCCGCAGGAACAGCCAGGCGAGCGCGGTGATCGTGACCAGCGAGCCCTCGATCATCATCACGGCTCCCGCGAGGCCCTGGTCCTGCAGCGGCGAGATCCCCCAGAGCTCGTCGCCCCGGTCGTAGATGCCGTAGAAGACCGCTCCCGACCAGACGAACACGTTCCCGAGCAGCGTCTCGACGAGCCGGACGACCGCGATGTAGGCGAGCTTCGGCCCGGTCCCGAACCACTCCGGGGCCGGCAGGGTCTCGAGCACGGGCAGCCAGGCGACGATCCCCGCGCTGAAGAAGCAGATGTGCTCGAGCGCATGCACGGCCGAGTGCTCGACCGCCGCCTCGTAGAGAAACGGGATGTGCCAGACGTAGAGATTCGCCGCCCAGATCGGCAGCGCGACGAGGGGGTTCGCCAGCACGCGCAGCCGCTCGACCGGCCTCAGAGCGAGCAGTGGGCGCAGCATCGGCCCGTTCAGCCCCGCGAGCAGGCAGAGCGGCGCGAGATCGCCGACGACGACGTGCTGGAGCATGTGGAAGCTGAAGAGCTCCTGCTCGCCGATCGCCGCGATCGGCGACACGAACGCGACCAGGAGGAGCGCGATCCCGGTGGTGAAGAGAGCGACGCGCCAGCGCGGCATCGGCGTCCCGCGCCGCCGCAGCGTCCGTGCACGCATCGCGTAGGCGAGAGCCGCGAGCGCGACCGGTGCGAGCTGCAGCGGGTCGAACGTCCAGTCGGTCAGCACGCCCGCCACACTAGACTCCGGCCCGCGTGAAGCTCTTCCACTACCACCTCGTCACCTCGCGCGTACGGGAGGTGGAGGCGCGCTACCTCGGCAAGCTCGCGTTCGACCTCGTCGCGCGGCACGGCCGGATCGGCGAGGAGTACCAGTCGTTCGAGCCCGGGATGTCGTGGGAGGAGCTCGACCGGATGGACTTCAAGCTCAGGCTGACGGAGCTCGAGCGCGGGGCGGTCAACGTGGTCGTGCAGCCCGGGCAGTGGGAGCTGCCGCGCGTCGACCACCTGGGGCTCGCGCTCGACGAGGACGAGTTCGCCGAGGTGGTCGACCGCGCCGTCGATCTGGAGCTGCGCGTCCAGGCGCACGGGGGCCGCCGGACGTTCATCGCCACGAACGCGGGCTACCGGCTGGAGGTGCATCCGCCGCGCGAGTGGCTCGACGAGCTGCTGGAGGCGAGCGACGCGATGCAGCTGACCGAGCTACAGCTGCTCGCCGACGATCCGGAGGCCAAGGCGGCCGTGCTCGCCGAGCTGCTCGACACCGAGCGCGACGGCACGAGCGTGATGGTCGGGGACTCGGTCGTCAGCTTCATCCCGGGCGGGCCGCAAGGGCGCCCACAGCTGCACGGCGAGCTGCTGACCTGACACCGGCTAGCGGAGCCTCGCCACCATCCGGCGGAGCGCCAGCGCGGTCGTCTC
>JANPKC010000142.1:0-2607 GCA_031425855.1 Actinomycetes bacterium
CGCCGAGCGGTGCCAGCCCGGCGAAGGCCCAGAGGTAAAGGCTGACGACGCGGCCGCGCAGGTGGTCGGGCGCGCGCAGCTGGAGGATCGAGCTCGCGTTCGACGTCCAGAGCGTGAAGCAGACGCCCGTGACGAAGAGCAGGATCCCGCAGAGCCAGACCGAGGCGAGCGGCGCCAGCGCGAGCAGCGAGACGCTGAAGCCGCCGGTTCCGAGCATCAGCACCTTCCAACTCGCGCGGCCGAGGGCTGCGGAGAGCAGCGCCCCGACGAGGGCGCCGCCGCCGAAGCACGCCGAGAGGACTCCGAAGACCTCCGGCCCGGTATCGAGCGTGTCCGACGCGAGCAGCGGCAGGATGACGTGGAAGTTGAAGCCGACGGTGCTGACGACGGTGACGATCGCGAGCACGAGCCGCGCGTCGGGTGAGCGCCGCACCCAGGCGAAGCCCTCGCCGATGCCTTTCATCAACGTCGGCGGCTCTCCGCTCGGTTCGAGCGGGACGAGCTCCTCGCGCCTCATCATCAGCAGCCCCGCGAGCACGGCGATGAAGGTGACCGTGTTGATCGCGAAGCAGACGCCGACGCCGAACGCGGCGATCAGCACACCCGCCAGCGCGGGGCCGACGACGCGGGAGGCGTTGAAGAGGCTCGCGTTCAGCGCGACCGCATTCGGCAGCTCCTCCCGGCCGACCATCTGGAACGTGAGCGCATGGCGTCCCGGGGCGTCGAAGACGAGCGCCGTGCTGGACAGGATCGCGAGCACGTAGACCACCCAGAGCGTCTCGAGGCCGCCGAGCACGAGGACGGCGAACAGCGCGGAGAAGATCATCGAGACGCTCTGCGTCCCGATCACGAGCTTGCGATTGTCGATGCGGTCGGCAACGACGCCCGCGAAGAGGCCGAAGACCGTGAAGGGGATGAAGCGGCAGAAGGCGAGGAGGCCGACCGCGAGCGGCGAGCTCGTCAGCTCGACCACGAGCCACGCGAGCGCGACGTTCTGCATCCAGGTGCCGCTCACCGAGATCACCTGTCCGGTGAAGAAGAGCCTGTAGTTGCGGTGCCGCTTGAGGCTCGCGAAGGTGCGCGCGTTCAGCGCCAGCAGCGCTGCGGTCACAAGAGCTTCCCGAGCGGCTCGATCGCGCGCTCGAGGGCCGCGAGCTCGTCGTCGTCGAGGCCGCGAAGCCTCTCGGCGAGCCACGTGGTGCGGCGGGCGCGAACGCGCTTCAGCAGCTTGCCGCCCTCGGCGGTGAGCGTGAGCCCGACGCGCCGGCGGTCGCTCTCGTCGCGGCTGCGCTCGATCAGGCCGGCCTTCTCGAGCCGGTCGACGTGGCCCGAGAGCGCGGGGGCGGAGATCCGCTCCTCGGCGGCGAGCTCGCGCAGGCTCAGGCCGGGGTTGACGCGGATCAGCCAGAGCAGCGTCACCTGCCGGCTGGTCACCCCCAGCTGCTCTGTCTCCTGTCGCAGCTCGCGAGCGAGGCGCAGCAGTACCGGCCGCAGGTCGTTCGCGACGGCGAGTGGGTCGGCGATAACGTCGTTAACCATTAACTAGGTTATGAGTTTACCAGCCAGACTCCTTTGCGCATCCCCTGGCCGGGGGAATAGCGTGGTGTCATGACCGAACGACTCGCCCGGCACGCGGCGCTCCATCCGAAGCGGATGCTCGCGATCTGGGGCGCGATCTTCGTGCTCTCGATCGCCGTGATCGCGCTCCTCCTCCCGTCGGCGATCACGACCGACGCGATGGTCACGAACGACCCGGAGTCGGAGCAGGGCTACGACGCGATCGTCCGCCACCTGCCTCCGTCGGACGACTTCGTCAACGAGGTGGTGCTCGCGCGGGCGCCGGGCAAGGACGTGACGACCGACCGGCAGGCGCGGCTCGAGATCGAGCGGCTCGCGGCGGCGCTCCAGGCGACGGGCCGGACTACGCAGGTGCGCACGTACTACGACGACGAGGATCCCGGCCTGCTCTCGCCCGACAAGGATGCGGCCGCGATCACGATCGGGATGGGCCCCGACGGCGAGGACGGGATCAAGGACGTGATCGACGTCGTCCGCCAGGCCGACCGCGGGCCACTCGAGGTGACGATCACCGGCGAGTTCACCGCCGACGACGACTTCCTCTCGCTCTCGAACAAGGACCTGAAGGAGGGCGAGCTCTTCTTCGGCCTCCCCGCCGCGCTCGTCGTGCTCCTGCTGGTCTTCGGTGCAGTCGTCGCGTCGCTCGTCCCGATCCTGCTGGCGATTGTCGCGATCGTCTTCGCGCTGGCGCTGGTGGCGGTCGTCGGCCAGGTCTGGGAGGTCTCGTTCTTCGTCGTCAACATGCTCTCGGGGATGGGCCTCGCGCTCGGCGTCGACTACGCGCTCTTCATCGTCAGCCGCTTCCGCGAGGAGCGGGAGCGGGGGGTCGAGAAGGTCGAGGCGATCGCCGCGACCGGGCGCTCGGCGAGCCGCGCCGTCATGTTCAGCGGCACGGCGTTCGTGATCGCGCTGACCATGACGGCGCGGCTCACCGAGCGCCCGGTCGCGGCGATCGCCTCGACCTTCTCGACCCCCCGCTCCCGCTCCCGCTCCTCGCGGAAGCGGCTGACGATGAAGAGCGCGTAGTCG
>JANPKC010000143.1:0-10385 GCA_031425855.1 Actinomycetes bacterium
CGAGCGGCCCTTCGAGCGGACGGGCGAGCTCGCCGACACGATCAAGCAGGCGATTCCGACCCCGGCGCGCTTCGGCGACGGCCATCCGGCGAGGCGGGTCTTCCAGGCGCTCCGGATCGCGGTCAACGACGAGCTCGGCGCGCTCGAGGCGGCGCTCCCGGCGGCGGTGCGGATGCTCAGGCCCGGTGGCCGCATCGCCGTCATCAGCTTCCATTCGCTCGAGGACAGGATCGTCAAGCAGTACGTCCGCGAGCAGGCGCGCGGCTGCACCTGCCCGCCGGAGTTCCCGATCTGCGCCTGCGGCAACGAGCCCGTCCTGCGCGACCTGACGCGGAAGCCCGTCCGGCCCGGCGCGCGCGAGCTCGAGTCGAATCCCCGCGCAGCGTCGGCGAAGCTCCGCGCGGCCGTCAAGGTGGGCGACTGATGGCCAGCTGGGCAGGAACTGCCAGGGTCGAGACGCCGACCGTAGCTCGTCCGCGCACGCGTCCGGCGACGCGCACCGCGGCGAGGCGGAGGACGAGGACTCGCCCGTTCGGCGGCGTAATCTGGATCGTCTTGCTCGCCGTACTCCTCGCCGGCGTCGTCGCCGTCAACGTCGCCGTGTTGCAGCTGAACGTCCGTCTCGACGAGCTCGGGCGCGAGCGGGTCGAGCTGCAGGGAGAGGCGAAGCGGCTCAGCTCTCAGCTCTCGAGCGCGTCCGCGAACGCACGGATCGAGTCGGACGCCCGCTCCCGGCTCGGGCTCGTGCGCGCCGACCCTGAGCTGACCTATCACGTGCAGCTGGCGCCGCCGAAGCAGTGACCGAGCGGCACTCCAACCGCCGCATCCGCCTTCTCCTCGGCCTCTTCGTCCTCGTCTTCGCGGGCACGCTCGCGCGCGCGGTGTGGATCCAGGGTGTGCAGGCGTCGCGGTTCGAAGGGATGGCGACCCGCCAGCACGAGGGCACGACTGTGATCCCAGCCGCACGCGGGACGATCTTCGACCGCACCGGGGAGCCGCTCGCGATCGGCGAGCAGGCGACCACCGTCTACGCGGACCCGCGTGAGGTGAAGGAGCCGCGACGCGTCGCGCTTGCGGCCGCCAAGACGCTCGGCGTCGACGCGGAGAAGCTCTACCCGCTGCTCGCCGACCGCACGAGCCACTTCGTCTACCTGAAGCGGAAGGCGGACCCGGCGAAGGCCGCGGCGCTCGAGAAGCTGAACCTGCCCGGGCTCGGCTTCTACGCCGAGGAGCTGCGCTATTACCCGCAGCGCGGCGTGGCCGCCCACGTGCTCGGCTACGCCGGGATCGACAACAAGGGCCTCGAGGGGCTCGAGCGCTCGCTCGACCGCGCGCTCGTCGGCAAGCCGGGCAGCCAGACGACGGTGCGCGACCCCGGCGGCCGCGTGATCGACGTGATCTCGACGAAGCCGGAACGTGCCGGCGACGACGTCTTTCTCACGATCGACCATCGGATCCAGGCCAACGCCGAGAGCGTCCTGCGCGAGACCGTGAAGAGGTGGGGCGCCAAGGGCGGCAGCGCCGTCGTGCTCGACCCGCGCACCGGCGGCGTGCTCGCGATGGCGGTCGCGCCGGGATTCGACGCGAACCGGTTCGGCTCGACGCCCGCCTCGAAGCGGCGCAATCGCGTCGTCACGGACACGTACGAGCCCGGCTCGACGTTCAAGGTCGTGACGGTCGCGGCGGCACTGTCGGAGCAGATCGTCAGCCCGACGACGCCGTTCACGCTGCCGAGCTCGATCAGGGTCGCTGACCGGATCATCCACGAGCACGAGCCGCGCCCGACGCAGCGGATGACCGTTGCGCAGATCCTCTCCCAGTCGTCGAACGTCGGCACGATCACGCTCGCGCAGATGCTCGGCCGCTCGCGCGTCGAGAGCTGGATCGACCGCTTCGGCTTCGGGAAGGTCACCGGCGTCGACGCCCCCGGAGAGGCACAGGGCCTCCTGCCGGGCTACTGGTCGGGCTCGACGATCGGCAACGTGCCGATCGGTCAGGGCATCGGCGTCACGCCGATTCAGATGGCCGCGGCGTATGGGGCGATCGCGAACGGCGGCGTCTACCGTGCCCCGTACCTCGTCGAGCGCGTCGGGAGCGAGTGGCGGACTTCTCCCAAGGGGCGCCGCGTGGTGTCGAAGACTGTCTCGGCGCAGATGATGGCGATGCTCCGTGACGTCGTCTCGGCCGAGGGCGGCACCGGCGCCGCGGCGGCCGTGCCCGGCTACACCGTCGCGGGCAAGACCGGCACGGCTGCGAAGCCGGTCCCGGGCGGTTACTCCACCTCGCGCTACGTCGCGTCGTTCGTGGGCGTGGTGCCCGCGAAGGATCCGCGCCTCGTCGTGCTCGTCTCGATCGACGAGCCGGGCGGCGCGATCTGGGGCGGCGTCGTCGCCGCGCCGGCATTCGCCGACATCGCGCGCTCGAGCCTGGTCGAGCTCGAGATCGCACCGGACGCGTAACCGCACCGCGGCCCGGATAGTCGCTCGTTCCGTGTGACGATTCCGCAACTCTTCGTCCACAGCCGTCGAAAAACGACGTCCGGGGGTCAGACCTCGGCCGTTCCGGCCGCGTCGCGAGCGGCCGTCCTGACGCCCCGGCGACGTTCACGTCGGCCGGAGGGCGCCGTCTCGGTAGCGTTCCGGCCCATGCAGCTCGAGCGCCTCGTCGCCGCGCTCGCACCTGAGGCGGTTCTCGGCAGCCCCGACCCCGTCGAGGTGCGCGACCTCGCCTACGACGCGCGAGCGGTCACCCCGGGCGCAGCCTTCTTCGCCGTTCCCGGCGAGCGGGCCGACGGGCACGACTTCGCCGTCGACGCGGTTCGGAACGGCGCGACCGTCCTCGTCGTCGAGCGGGCGGTCGAGCCTGCCGTCCCGCAGCTCGTCGTCCCCTCGACGCGCGCGGCGATGGCGACGGCGGCCGACATCTTCTTCGGCGAGCCCACCCGCGAGCTGGAGGTCGCCGGGGTCACGGGGACGAGCGGGAAGACGACGACGGCGTTCCTCCTCTACTCCGTGCTCGAGGCCGCCGGCCGCATCCCGGGGCTGCTCGGCACCGTCGAGAGCCGCGTCGGGGACGAGGTGCGGTCCGTCGTGCGAACCACTCCCGAGGCGATCGACCTCCAGCGCACGTTCCGCGAGATGCTCGACCTCGGCAACCGCAGCGTCGCGCTCGAGGCGTCCTCGCACGCGTCGGTGCTGCACCGGCTCGACCGCGTCCGCTTCGACGCGCTCGTCTTCACCAACCTGAGCCAGGATCACCTCGACTTCCACGAGTCGATGGAGGAGTACTTCGCGGCCAAGCGGAAGCTCTTCGTCGGCGCCGCACCGCCGCCCGCCGCAGTCAACATCGGCGACGCGTGGGGACGGCAGCTGGCCGACGAGCTCGCGGACGTCAAACGGGCACCGCTCGTCACCTTCGGGTTCGCCGACGACGCGGAGATCCGACCGGATCGACTCGAGCTGGGCGCAGCCGGCGCGACCTTCACGGCCGGTGGGATCGAGATCCGCTCGAGCCTCCGCGGCCGCTTCAACGTCGAGAACGTGCTCGGGGCGATCGCCGCCTCGATCCTGCTCGACGTCGACGAGGACGAGATCGCAGCCGGGATCGCCGCGCTCCCGGGGGTGCCGGGACGCTTCGAGGCCGTCGACGAAGGGCAGCCGTTCTCCGTCGTGGTCGACTACTCCCACAAGCCCGACGCGCTCGACAACGTGCTGCGCACCGCGCGCGAGCTCGCCGAAGGCCGCGTGATCCTCGTCTTCGGCGCGGGCGGCGACCGTGACCGGCAGAAGCGTCCGTTGATGGGGAAGGTCGCCCGCGATCTCGCCGACGTCGTCATCGTCACCTCCGACAACCCGCGCAGCGAGGACCCGCTGGCGATCATCCAGGACATCCTCCAGGGCACCGGCACCGACGTCGAGATCGACCCCGACCGGCGCTCGGCGATCGGCCGCGCAGTCGAGCTCGCCGAGCCGGGCGACGTCGTCCTGATCGCCGGCAAGGGTCATGAGCAGGGGCTGGAGGTCGCGGGGGAGAAGCTGCCCTTCGACGACCGGGTCGTCGCTCGGGAGGCGCTGCGTTCATGATCCCGATCGCGATCGAGGAGCTCGCGGCGCTCGGGCTCGGCGAGCTGAACGGCTTCGGGGAGGTGACCGGGCTGCAGATCGACTCGCGTCGCGTCGGCCCGGGCGACCTGTTCGTCGCGATCCGCGGCGGCCGCGAGTTCGTCGGAGCGGCGCGGGAGCGCGGGGCGGCGACGCTCGTGCCGAACGACGAGTTCGAGGCGATGGCCGTGCTCGGCCAGGCGCTGCGCGGCCGAAGCCGTGCCCGTTTCGTCGGCGTCACCGGCTCGACCGGCAAGACCTCGACGAAGGACATCCTCGCGGCTCTCTGCGCGGCCGCCGCGCCGACGGTGTGGACGGAGGGGAGCTACAACGCGGAGCTCGGCGTGCCGCTCACGCTCGGCCGGCTCGAGCCGGAGACGGAGATCTGCATCGTCGAGATGGGCATGCGCGGCTTCGGCCAGATCGCCGGTCTGTGCGAGATCGCGCGGCCGCACGTCGGCGTGATCAGCGCGATCGGCCCCGTCCATCTCGAGCTCGTGGGCTCGGTCGACGGTGTCGCGCGCTCGAAGGCGGAGCTCGTCGCGGCGCTGCCGCCGGACGGGATCGCGGTCGTGCCGCAGTCGAAGGAGCTCGAGCTGCACCTTCGCGACGACATCGAGATCCACCGGGTGCCGCCCGTCGACGTCGACTTGCGCGAGGACGGTGCCCACATCGCGTTCGATAGCCGCCGGATCCGCTTCCCGCTCACCTCGCGCCACCAGGCGCAGAACGCGTTAACCGCGCTGACGGCGTACGAGGCGATGGCCCTGCCGCTCGACCGTCTCGACGAGGGCGCGGCGAGCGTGCAGCTGTCGAGGTGGCGCGGGGAGGAGCTCGCGCTGCCGGGCGGGGGCTTCGTGGTCAACGACGCCTACAACGCGAACCCGACCTCGATGGAGGCGGCGTTGCGGCATCTGGCCGAGCGTGGGGGCGGCCGTCGGCGCCTCGCGATCCTGGGCGGCATGGCCGAGCTCGGGGAGCACGCGGAGCGCCACCACCGTGAGATCGCAGAGCTGGCGGACGAGCTCGGGATCGAAGTGCTGGCGGTCGGGGAGCTCGCCCGCGGCTACGACGCCGACGCCTGGGAGCCGGACGCGAAGGCCGCGCTCGAGACCGCGCGCGCGCTTGTCCGCCCGGGTGACGCTGTCCTCGTCAAGGCCTCGCGCGCGGTCGCGCTCGAAGGCATCGCCCCGACCCTGGCGAACGACACCGCGTAATGGTTCGAGTCCTGATCGCCGGTCTGATCGCGATGGTCGTCTCCGTCGTGATCGGCCCCAAGTTCATCGAGTTCCTGCGCCGGAACGAGCTCGGCCAGCCGATCCGCGAGGAGGGCCCCGCCGGTCACGTCGTCAAGCAGGGCACGCCGGTGATGGGCGGCCTGCTGATCCTGATCTGCGCCCTGCTGCCGTTCCTCGCGCTGTCGAAGTTCACGCTGCCGGCCCTGACCGTCCTCTTCCTCACCGTCTCGTGCGCGGCGATCGGCTTTCTCGACGACTTCATCAAGCTCCGCCACCGCCGCTCGCTCGGGCTCCAGGGCCGGTGGAAGCTGCTCCTGCTCGCCGCGATCACCGTCGTCGTCGGCTTCGCCGTCCACGCGCAGGAAGGGCTCGACACCTCGATCTACGTCCCGGTTGCGAACGTCGACATCCCGCTCTCCTACGCGTACTACCCGTTCCTCTTCCTGGTCATCGCCGGTGCCGCGAACGGCGCCAACCTGACCGACGGCCTCGACGGGCTCGCGGCGGGCGTCGGGATCATCGCGCTGCTGACGTTCCTGTCCATGAACGTGATCGGATACATCCGCTCCGGCGACGTCGGCGCCCGCTCGGACTTCCAGCTCGACCTCGCGATCCTGGCGGCGGCGCTGATCGGGGCCGCGATCGGGTTCCTCTGGTACAACGCCTTCCCCGCCGAGCTGTTCATGGGCGACACCGGCTCGATGGCGTTCGGCGGCGCCCTCGCCGGCTTCGCGATCGTTACGGGCACCGAGGCGCTGCTCATCCTGATCGCGGGGATCTACGTCGTCGAGGCGCTCTCGGTGATCATCCAGACGGTCAGCTTCAAGTACTGGGGCCGCCGCGTCTTCCTGATCGCGCCGATCCACCATCACTTCGAGATGAAGGCCTGGTCGGAGACGAAGATCATGGTCCGCTTCTGGATCATCGCCGCGATCCTCTGCGCCTCCGGCTTCGTCCTCTACTACCGCTACTACCTCCAGTTCAGGCTGTGAAGCGCGCGCTCGTCCTCGGGCTCGCGCGCTCGGGCGTGGCCGCGCGGGCGGCGCTCGAGGCGGGCGGGACGGAGGTCGTCGCCGCCGACCGGACGCTCGGCAACGACGAGGATCTCGTGCTGCTCGACGGGCTCGACGTGCTCGTCAAGAGCCCGGGCGTCCCGGGCGAGGCGCCGCTCGTCGCCGCTGCCCGAAAGCGCGGGATCCCGGTCTGGAGCGAGATCGAGCTGGCGTCCCGGCTGCTCCCGAACCCGATCCTCGGTGTCACGGGCACGAACGGCAAGACGACCACGACCGAGCTGCTCGGCGCCATGCTCGGCGCGCGGACGGCCGGGAACGTCGGGACGGCGCTCTCCGAGCTCGTCGGCGACGTGCCGGCCGACGACTGGATCGTCTGCGAGCTCTCCAGCTTCCAGCTCGAGGACGTCGACCTGTTCCGGCCGCGGGTCGCGGTGCTGCTGAACCTCGAGCCCGACCATCTCGACCGGCACGGCAGCTTCGAGGCCTACCGGGCGGCGAAGCTGCGGATCTTCGAGAACCAGGACGGGGACGATGTGGCCGTCGTCCCGCGCGGCTTCGGCCCCGTTCCGGGCAGCGGCCGCCGTGTCGAGTTCTCAGCGGACGACGCGCTGCCTGCGGAGCCGCTGATCCCGGGCGGGCACAACCGCGAGAACGCCGCGGCGGCGACCGCAGCCGCCCGTGCAGCAGGAGCCGGCGAGGCCGCGATCGCGGACGCGCTGCGCACGTTCCCGGGCGTCGAGCACCGGCTCGAGCTGGTGGCCGAGCTCGGCGGTGTCCGCTACGTCAACGACTCGAAGGCGACGAACACGGCTGCGGCGCGACGCGCTCTCACGGCGTACGACGCGCCCCTCCACCTGATCCTCGGCGGCCGCGCGAAGGGCGAGAGCTGGGAGGAGCTGGCGCAGGCAGTCTCGGCGGCGAAGGTCGTCACCGCGTACCTGATCGGGGAGGCCGCCGAGCCCCTCTCCGCCGCCCTCGGCGACGCCGGTGTGCCCTTCCTGCTCGCGGCCACGCTCGAGCGCGCCGTCGGGGAGGCGGCGAGCGCAGCGAGGCAGGGCGAGGTCGTGCTCCTCTCGCCCGCGTGCGCGAGCTACGACCAGTTCCTCGACTACGAGCACCGCGGAGAGGAATTCAGGAGGCTGGTACAGAACCTCGAAGGGTGAAGGCTTCCGCAAGCCAGCTCGAGCAGCGCCTGCTCGTCCTCGTCACGCTCGCGCTCGCCGCGTTCGGGCTCGTGATGGTCTACAGCGCGACCTCGGCCGCGGCGGCGCTCGGGAACGGCGACCCGATCACGTTCCTCAAGCGTCAGGGGATCTACGCCCTGATCGGCGTCGCTCTGCTCGTCGTCGCGTCACGGTTCGACCACCGCCAGCTGCGGAGCCTCGCGCCGCCGCTCGTGCTGACGGCGCTCGCGCTCTGCGTCGCCGTGCTCGCGATCGCACCGGAGATCAACGGCGCGCGCCGCTGGCTCACCGCCGGGCCGCTCACCTTCCAGCCGTCGGAGCTCGCGAAACTGGCTCTGCTGCTCTGGGCCGCCGCCTATCTCTCGCGTAAAGGTGCGCCGCAGACCCTCGGCGAGCTCTGGAAGCCGGTCGGCATGCTGACCTGTCTCTTCGCCGCCCTGATCGTGATCGAGCCCGACCTCGGCACCACGATCGCGCTGCTGTTGATGATCGGCGGGATGCTCGTCGTCGCCGGCGTGCCTGGCCGGACGCTGGGAGCCGCAGCCGCCCTCGCGACTCTCGGCGGGCTCGCGGCGATCTGGATGGAGCCGTATCGCCGCGCCCGCCTCTTCAGCTTCCTCGATCCCTGGGCCGACCCGGAGGACACCGGCTTCCAGACCGTCCAGGCGCTGATCGGGATCGGCTCGGGCGGCGTCACCGGCAAGGGGCTCGGCGAGGGCGTCCAGAAGATCAACTACCTGCCCGAGCAGCAGACGGACATGATCCTCGCGGTGATCGGCGAGGAGCTGGGGCTGATCGGGACGACTGCAGTGATCGCCGCCTTCGCGGCGTTCGCGTTCGCAGGCTTCACGGTCGCGCTCCGCTGCCGCGACCCGTTCGGGAAGCTGCTCGCAGCAGGGATCACGTCGCTCGTCTGCGGCCAGGCCGCCGTCAACCTCGCCGCCGTGCTCGGGATCGCGCCGCTGACCGGGATTCCGCTCCCGTTCGTCTCCTACGGCGGGTCGAGCCTTGTCGTACTGCTCGCGTCCGTCGGCATCCTCCTTAACATCGCTGGCGATGAGCGCGCCCCTCAGCGAGTTGCGAGCACTGATCGCCGCCGGCGGAACAGCCGGGCACGTCCTGCCGTCGCTCGCGGTCGCAGCAGCGCTGCGCGACCGCGGCGTCAGCGTGACGTTCGCCGGGTCGCCGGATCGCGTCGAGGCTAGGCTCGTCCCCGAGGCAGGCTACGAGCTCGACACCTTCGAGATCTCCGGTTTCCCGCGCCGCCCGTCGGCGGACCTGCTCCGCTCGCTGATGCGTGCCGGCCGCGCGCCCCGCGCCTGCGCCGCGATCCTCAGACGGCGGCGTCCTCACGTCGTCCTCGGCGGCGGCGGCTACGTCGCCGGGCCGATGGTCTACGCCGCCTGGCGGCAGAAGCTGCCCACCGCGCTGACCGAGGCCGACGCGCACCTCGGGCTCGCCAACCGGCTTGCGGCGCCGTTTGCGCGCAGGGTCTTCCTGGCCTATGACATCCCCGGCCGCGACGGCGCGAAGTACCGCGTCACCGGGCGGCCGGTGCCGGACGACCACCGGGGAGTCTCGAAGCAGGACGGTCGCGACCGCTTCGGGCTGCCGGCAGACGGTCCGGTGATCGCCTTCTTCGGCGCGCTCGCCGGCGCGCGCAGCCTCAACGACTTCGCTGTCGAGACCTACGGCGACGCCGGCCCGGCGGTCCTGCACGTCTCCGGCGAGCGCGACTACGAGCGCCTCCGCGAGCGCGTGCACCGCGGCGACTACGTGCTCGTCCCGTCGACGGGCGAGTTCGGCGCCGCGCTCGCGGCACCGGATCTCGCGATCTCGCGCGCCGGCGGCACCGTCTGGGAGCTGGCAGCATCGGGCACGCCGGCGATCCTCGTCCCGTACCCGCACGCCACGGCCGACCACCAGACGTTGAACGCGCGGCACTTCGAGCGCGGCGGCGGCGCCGTCGTCGTCCCCGAGGCCGAGCTCGACCGGGTGCCGGCGCTCGTCGACGAGCTGCTCTCCGACCCGGCGCGGCTGGAGTCGATGGGCGCCGCGATGCGCGCGATGGCCCGGCCCGATGCGGCCGAGGAGATCGCCGAGGAGCTGATCGCCCTTGCTCGCGGGTAGACGGCTCTGGTTCGTCGGGATCGGGGGCGCCGGGCTCTCGTCGTACGCGTTCCTCGCCCGGGCGTGGGGGGCAGAGGTCGGCGGTTGGGACCGGGTCGAGACTCCCTACCTGCGGCAGCTCGACGGCATCGAGGTCGAGATCGGCCCCGAGCCGGTCGTCCCGGACGGCTGGGAGGCCGTCGTCTCGAGCGCGTATCCGTCGGTGCCCGGGACGCCGCGCGCGGAGCTCCTCGCCGAGCTCGTCTCGCTGCGCCGCTCGATCGTCGTCGCGGGTGCGCACGGGAAGACGACGACGACGGGGATGATCGCGTTCGTCCTCGCCGAGCTCGGACTCGATCCCGCGTGGCTCGTCGGCGGGGAGATCGCGCAGCTCGGCGGCAACGCCGGCGCGGGGGAGGGCTGGCTCGTCGTCGAGGGCGACGAGTCCGACCGTACCGTCGAGCGGCTGCGGCCCGAGATCGGCGTCGTCACGAACGTCGAGCTCGACCACCACTCGACGTTCGGGTCGGAGGCAGAGGTGGGGGAGATGTTCGCGCGCTGGCTCGCGCAGGTTCCACAGGTGGTGCGCGGTTGGGAGCTCGAGCCCGCGGCCCTCGACCTCGCCGTGCCAGGCGAGCACAACCGTCGCAACGCGGCCTCGGCACTCGCGGCGCTCGAGCTGGCAGGCGTCGCTCGAGCCGACGCCGAGCCCGTGCTCTCCCGTTTCCGCGGCGCAGGTCG
>JANPKC010000144.1:0-2325 GCA_031425855.1 Actinomycetes bacterium
GCCCCCAGGTCACGCCCGGCTACTGGCGCGACCCCGAACGGACGGCGGCGGCGTTCTTCGTCCCGCCCGGCAGGGACGGCATCCACTACAAGACGGGCGACCGCGTCCGGCGGCCGGTCGGCGACCGCCCGTTCACCTATCTCGGCCGCGTCGACCACCAGGTCAAGATCTCCGGTCACCGGGTCGAGCTGGGCGAGATCGAGGCGGTGCTCCGCCGCGAGTCCGGGGCGGACGAGGTCGTGGTGATGGGGTGGCCACGCATCGATACGGGCTACGCCGCGGTGACCGCGTTCGTCCGCGCGCGCGAGCTCGACGTCGAGGGCGTGCTGGGTCGGATGGCCACGACCCTGCCCGACTACATGGTCCCGCGCGAGCTTCGCCTGCTCGACGAGATCCCGCTGAACGTCAACGGCAAGTTCGACCGCAAGGTGCTGCTCGAGCGGCTCGAGGCCGGCGCATGAGCGCCGTCACGGCGCAGGCCGTGCGCGACGAGGTGCTCGCCCGGCTCGCTTCCGGTCTGCGTGCGAAGGGTCTCGACGCCGGCGACGTCGGTGACGACTTCGACCTTCTGGCCGAGGGCGTCGTGGACTCGTTCGGCCTGCTGGAGCTGATCGGCGCGCTGGAGGCCTCGCTCGGCGTCGAGCTCGACTTCGAGGACGTGGACGCCGACGAACTGACCGTGCTCGGCTCCTTCACGCGGCATGTCGAGCTCCAGGCCCGCGAGCAGGGCGACGCGGCAGCCGGCACGCGGCAGGAGGCGGCCGCCGTGGCCGCGCCGCCCGAGTCGGCAGCGCTGACGCCGCCGACGGCGACCTCCGCGCGCCCGTCGCGCGCCGCCGGCGCCTGGTTCGGCCGGGGCGTCCTGTCGCTGCACCGATTGCTCGTGCGAGCCCGCGACAAGGCTTTCTCGGTCGGCATCTCCGGGGGCTTCCACGCGTTCGGCTCGCACACGGTGATCCAGATGCCAGCGCGGCTCAAGAACCCGCAGCGGATCGCGATCGGGAGCGGCGCCTTCGTCGGCGCGGGCTCCTGGCTGCAGGTGCTCGACGCCGAGGGCGGCGTCGCGCTCGAGATCGGCGACGGGGCGAGCATCGCAGAGGGCTGCGTCCTCTCGACCGCGCAGTCGATCCGGCTCGGCACGAAGGTCTCGTTCGCGCGGCACGTCTACGTCGCAGACCACAGCCACGGCTACGACGATCCGACGCGCCCGTCGGTGGAGCAGGGGATCACCGACGTCCGCGCGGTCGAGATCGGGGACGGCGCGTGGCTCGGCGAGAACGTGATGGTCCTGCCCGGCGTGCGGATCGGGAAGGGGGCGGTCGTCGCCGCGAACTCGGTCGTCTCGAAGGACGTGCCGGATTTCTCGGTCGCAGCCGGCGCGCCCGCCCGGGTCGTCCGTCGCTTCGCCTAGCGGGCTCTACTCGATCTCGTCCGCTCCTGCGTCCACCGCACCCTGGGGCCGCCCCTGGCCCTCGGCGTCGGTGGTCGGGTGGCTCGACGGGTTCCCCCGCCCGCGGGCGCAGCGATCGGCCGCGGCCAGGCGCCAGTCGCCGGCGCCGGGATTCCGGTAGATCGGGTTGCACTGCACCGCTCCCGTGCCGACGCGTGCCGAGCCGGAGCGGAAGACGTTGTTGCGGAAGACGGCGTCGTTGCCGCTGCCGACGCTGATGATGTTGCCCTCGACGAGCGACCCGGGAGCGCCACCGGAGGTGAGGCAGTCGAACGACGAGGACTCGTTGACGACCGTGTTGTAGCGGATCACCATCCCGCTGCAGCGGTCGGGCGAGGTGCCGATGTTGATCGCCTCGCTGCCGTCGAGGACGGCGCCGAAGAAGTTGTTCTCGATCGTGATGTTCTCGAGCTTCTGGCTCGAGTTCGACGGCCTGGCGATGATCCCGCTCGTCGGGCAGTTGACGAGCGTCGAGTTGCGGATCACGTGATTCGTGCCCGAGAAGATCTGGATGCAGTCGGAGTGGATGTCGCAACCCGTCCGGCGGACGTCGTGGATCCGCACCCCGTCGAGCACGATCCCGTCGGCGCCGCGGCTCGAGTCGTTCCAGATCTTGACCCCGTCCTCCGGGGCGCCCGAGTCGCAGGCGTTGAAGCCGCCGTAGGAGCCGCCGATCACGCGCGTGTCGTCGGCGCGGAGGAAGAGCGAGCGGCCGGTGAGGTTGCGCAGGGTGACGTCGCGCGTCGCGATCGGGCTCGAGCCGACGGAGCCGTCGCTGCGGAGGCGCATGTCGCGGACTTCGACATGGCTGCCGCGCACGGTCAGCTCGTCGAGCGTCACGGCGGCGCCGGCCGCCGGCCGGAAGACGACGTCCG
>JANPKC010000145.1:0-16791 GCA_031425855.1 Actinomycetes bacterium
AGAGCGGCGTCTCGCCGCCGGCGGCGAGCTCGCGGCCGAGGTCGCGGCCGAGATTGCCGAGTTGCTCGTCGCCGACGTAGCCGCCGAGCTCCGGCTTGTCGCTCACCGCAGCCTCCACGGCTTCGAGCCGCAGCGGCAGCACGAGCGCGCGCATGCGCGCGACCCTGCCGGCGGCGTCCTCCTCGACCGCGCGCCCGATCGCGCTGACCGACGGGTCGACCGGCCCGAGGACGAGGATCGCGACGTCCTTCCCCAGCAGCCGCTTCGCCGCGAGGGCGGGATAGGCGCTCTCGACGAAGTCCTCGGCGGCTCGCTGGCGCAGCTCGAAGTCGGCGGCGGTGGCGTTCGCGGCGTCGACCTGCTCCTCGAGGCCGGCGATCCTCCCTTCGAGCTGCTTCCGCTCGGCGTCGTCGACGAAGCCGCGGCCGGAGATGCCGACGCCGATCAGGATCCCGACCACGAGCATCAGGAACACCGCCGCCAGCGAGGCGACGTGGTATCGCAGGTCGAACACAGTGTGAGACTAGAGGCCGAAGACGTTCCGCAGCGCGGGTGACGCCAGCACCGCCACGACGAGCGCCGCCAGCGCGGCGAGCCCGAAGAGGGCGAGCGGCCAGACGCCGATCCGCCGGCTGACGAGCCGGGAGACGCCCTTCGCGTCGACCAGGATCTCCCCCACCTTCAGGCGGGTGACGAACGTCGACGACATGCCGGCGCGGCTGCGCTCGAGGAACTCGACGAGGTTGAAGTGCGTCCCGACGGCCACGATCAGCTCGGCGCCCTTGTCGTGCGCGAGCAGTAGCGCGATGTCCTCGGAGATCCCGGGCGCCGCGACCGTGTGGAACGGCACGCCGAGCCGCTGCAGCCGCGCCTCGCCCGGCGCATGGCCCTCGCGGTAGGCGTGGACGAGGATCTCGGCGCCACAGCGGAGTGTCGCGTCGGTCACCGAGTCCATGTCGCCGACGATCACGTCGGGCTTCCAGCCCTCCTCGCGCAGAGCCTCGGCACCGCCGTCGACGGCGATCAGCACGGGCCGGAAGTCGCGCACGTACCCCCGCACGATCTTGAGGTCGCGCTTGTGCCCGGGGCCGCGCGCGACGACGAGCGCGTGCCGGTCGCGGAAACCGGTCTCGAGCGTCGGGAAGTCGATTCCCTCGGTCAGGAGCTTCCCCTCGTCGCGCAGGTAGCGGAGCGTGTTGTCGGCGAACTCCTGCAGCGCCTCGGTGACACGGCCCTGCTGCTCGAGCAGCGCCCCCTCGAGCTCTCGCTCCTCGAGCGCGCGGCCCGTCGCGACACAGGTGCCGTTGCGGAAGAGGCTGGCGCCGCGGACGGTCAGCTTCTCGCCGTCGGAGAGCTCCTCGAAGAGGTCGGTGCTCTCGACGTCGATCAGCCGCACGCCGCCCCGGACGAGCTGCAGCGGGCCCGGGTTCGGATAGCGGCCCGACTGCGAGGGCGCCACGTTGACGACCACGCGCACGCCCGACTCGACGAGCTCCTCGGCCGAGACGCGGTCGAGGTCCGTGTGGTCGATGATCGCGATGTCGTCGGAGCCGAGCCGGCGCACGAGTTCCTTCGTCTTCCTGCCGAGGCGCGCGGTGCCGGTGTGCACGATCAGGCTCATCGCGTCACAGCAGGGAGGAGATGAACTCGCGGCCGCCCAGCATCCGCTCCAGCTCGTCGCGGCGCTGGGCGTCGTCGAGCTGCTCGATTCTCGTGTGGGTCGGATCGCCGGGCACCTTCTCGACGCGGTAGTGCGTGTCGGCGACGCTCGCGATCTGCGGCAGGTGGGTGATCGTGATCACCTGAGCGCGCTCGGCGAGCCGCTTCAGCGTCGCGGCGACCGCATGCGCCGTCTCGCCGCCGACGCCGGCGTCGATCTCGTCGAAGACCATCGTCTCGCCGCCGGCCACCGCTGCGATCGCCAGCGCGACGCGCGAGAGCTCGCCGCCGGAGGCGGTCTCGGCAACGGGGCCGAACGGCAGGCCCGCGTTCGGGCGGATCAGGAAGACGGCCTCGTCGACGCCGGTCGGGCTGGGATCGCGCTCGCGCAGCTCCGCCCGGAACTCGCCCTCGCCCATGCCGACGCCACGCAGCTCCTCCGCGACGGCTACCGCGAACGGCTCCGCCGCGTCCCGCCGCGCGCTGCGGAGCGCGCTCGCCAGCTCGGTCGACCGCGCGTCCGCCGCGGCGAGGACATCGGCCGCGGCGGCAACCGGGTCGAGGCCGTCCGCGAGAGCCGCCAACTCGTCCCGCGCCGTCGCCGCGCGCGCGAGCAGGTCGTCGTAGTCGACGGCGTCGAAGCGGCGGCGAGCGTCGGACATCCGCTCGAGCTCGCCCTCGACCTGCTCGAGCCGGTCGGGCTCCGCCTCGAGCGAGGCGAGGAACGCGCGCAGGTCGGAGCCGACCTCGCGGAGGCGGAGCTCGACGTCGCGCAGCTCCTCGCCGGCGCGCGCGAGCTCGGGCGCGAGGCGCTCGAGCGGTGCCAGCGATCGCTCGGCCGCTGCGGCGAGGCCCGTTGCGCCCTCACCCTCGTCCGGTGCGAGCGCCTCGGCGGCCCGCGCCGCTCCCTCGGCGAGCTCGGTCACGTGGCGAAGCCGCTCCCGCTCGTCGCGGAGCGCCTGCTCGCCACCGGGCTCGAAGCCGGTCGTGGCCTCGACAAGCGCACGCAGCTCGGCGAGGCGCGCCCCCTCGGCGGCTGCGCCGCGCGTCAGCTCGTCGTGCCGCTTCCGGGCCGCGGCGAGCTCCCGCCACGCCAGCCGCGCTTCCCGGCGGCGGCGCAGCTGCTCGTCGCCGGCGAAGGCGTCGAGGACGTCGAGCTGGTACGAGGGACGGCCCAGCCGACGCTGCTCGAACTGTCCAGACATCGCGATCAGACGTTCGGCCGCGGCTGCGAGATCCTCCCTCGCGACGGCCCGTCCCCAGGCGTACGCGCGCGTGCGGCCGTCGGCGAAGACGCGCCGGGCGAGGACGAGGCCGGGCTCGTCCTCCGGCGCCAGCTCCGCGAGCGTGGCGAGCTCCTCGTCGTCGAAGAAGCCCTCGGGCACGTCGAGCTCGGCCTCGACGTACGCCTCCGGGCCCGACGCGCCGACGATCCCGGCGTCGCCCTTGGCGCCGAGGAGCAGCCCGACCGCCTGGGTCAGGATCGTCTTGCCGGCGCCGGTCTCGCCGGTGATCGCGGTGAGCCCGGGCGCAGGCGCGAGCTCGCCGTCCCGGACGAGGACGAGATTCTCGATCCGCAGGCTACGAAGCAAAGGTCCGGCTGTAGCGGCTGAAGAACGTGACCTCGGGCAACGTCGCGAGCAGCGAGCGCTGCTCACCGAGCCGGGCGACGGCGCGTGCTCCGGGCGCGAGATCGCCGACGCGGTGCCCGTCGACGAGCGCGGTCGCGGGCACGTCCGCGGTCCGGTTCCAGACGATCAGCTCGTCGTCGCGCGGAACGACGAGCGGCCGGGCGTTCAGCGAGTGCGGCGCCACGAACGTGATCGCCATCGCGTCGAGCCCCCAGACGAGCACCGGCCCGCCGCTGGAGAGGTTGTAGCCCGTCGAGCCGGACGGGGTCGCGCAGACGATCCCGTCGCACGCGAGCCGGCCGAGCCCTTCGCCGCCGACCGCCCATTCGAGCTGGATCATGCGGCCGACGACGGCGCTGGCGACGACGAGGTCGTTGACGGCGACGCGGCGCTCGTCGCCGACCTCGACGTCGAGCGTCGGCAGCTCGGCGAGGCTGTAGTCGCCGGCGAAGACGCGCGCAAGGCCGGTCTCGAGCTCGTTCCGCTCGATCGACGCGAGGAAGCCGACACGGCCGAAGTTGACGCCGATCACCGGGATCCCGGTGCCGAGGTAGCGCGCGAGCGCCCGCAGCATCGTCCCGTCGCCGCCGAGCACGACGACGATGTCGACGTCCGCCGCCTCGGGCCCGTCCTGCAGCTCGACGCCCGCCTCCCGGGCGACGTTCGCGAGCCGGGCGAGCGCCGACCCGATCGCCTGCGGCCTGCCGTGCGTGACCACGGCCGCGCGCTTGACGGCTCTAGGCTGCTGCGACTGCACGGTCGATGCGCTGGTCGATGTCATCGAGGAGCACGGGATCGGGGCGGTTGATCAGATGGACGAAGAACTCGCGGTTGCCCTTCGGCCCGGGCAGCCCGGAGTCTACGACGCCGACAGCCGTCCCACCCCAGCCGAGAGCCGCGTCGACGACCTGGCGGAGAACGCGCCGGTGGATCTCCGTGTCCCGCACGACACCTCCCCTGCCGACCTCGCCCTTCCCCGCCTCGAACTGCGGCTTGACGAGGACGACCGCGTCCCAGCCCGGCTCGAGGAGCTTCAGCACGGGCGGGAGCGCGATCCGGACGCTGATGAACGAGACATCGGCGACGAGCAGGTCGGGGCGGAACGGCAGTTGGGCGAGGTCGCGGGCGTTCGTCCGCTCGAGCACCGTCACGCGCGGGTCGTCGCGCAGCTTCGGGTGGAGCTGGCCGTAGCCGACGTCGACGGCGATCACGCGCGCGACGCCGTGCTGCAGCAGGTAGTCGGTGAACCCGCCCGTCGAGGCTCCGACGTCGATCGCCTCGCGGCCGTCGAGCTCGACCTCGAGCTGCACGAGCGCGTTCGCCAGCTTCTCGCCGCCGCGTGAGACGAAGCGTGCCGGCCGTTTCACCTCGAGCTCGGCGTCCTCGGGCACCTGGTGGCCCGGCTTGTCGTAGCCACGGACGAGCCCGGCGAGCACGAGCGCCTGCGCCTGCGCGCGGCTCTCCGCGTGCCCTCGTTCGACGAGCAGGACGTCGAGGCGCTTCCTCATCGTGGCAAGGGTAGACGCCGCGGGTGTTACAAGAACGTGATGGAGTTGCACGGAGATCGCGTCGTCCTTCGGCCCTTGGCCGAGGCGGACGTGGCCGAAATCGTCGCGCTGGGAGCCGATCCCGAGGTCGCGCGCTGGTGGCGCGGGCTCACCTGCGAGCACGTGCTCGAGAAGGCGCGCGGCGCGGACGAGGGCGTCGCCGTCTTCGCCATCCTCGTCGACGAAGGGGTCGCCGGGATGATCCAGTACCACGAGGAGACGGACGAGGAGTACCTCCACGCCGGCATCGACCTCTTCCTCGGCGCCCCTTTTCACGGCCGCGGCCTCGGCACCGACGCCGTGCGGACGATGGCCCGCCATCTCATCGACGACCGCGGCCACCATCGGCTCGTGATCGACCCGGCCGCACACAACGAGCGCGCAATCCGCTGCTACGAGAAGGTCGGCTTCCGGCGCGTCGGCGTCATGCGGGAGTACTGGCTCGACGCGGACGGCGTCTGGCGCGACGGCTTGCTGCTCGACCTGCTTGCCGAGGAGCTTGTGTTACAGGAACACAAAGTCACGCGCCGAGCGTGACGGAGCCGTCGTCCGCGATCGTCCAGTGCGGGTTGTGCGCGACCTCCCACGCATGGCCGTCGGGGTCGATGAAGATGCCGGAGTAGCCGCCCCAGAACGTCGTCGCGCCGTGACGCGGGATCGATGCTCCGGCATCCTCCGCTTCGGCGATCACCGCGTCGACCTCCTCGCGTGAGCGGACGTTGTGCGCGAGGGTGATCCCACCCCAGCCGCCGAAGTCGTCGACGCCGCTGTCTTCGGCGAGCAGTCGCCGGTCCCAGAGCGCGACGATCATGACGCCCGCCTGGAAGAAGACGACGTCGTCGTCGGGCGCAGCGTTCGTCACCCAGCCGAGCGCCTGGTAGAACGCCCGCGAGCGCGCGAGATCGCCGACGCCGAGCGTCACGAGGCTGACGCGCTGCTCCACGCGGCCGACTCTACCCTCCGAGCCCGCGACGCCCCAACCGGATCTCGAGGTCGCCACGCCAGCCCGCCGACCGCTTCCTGAGCAGGTACAGCAGCTCGACGAGCCCGATCGCGACGAACTCGCCGACGGTCGCCGTCAGCCGCACGGCGAGTGCCAGCGCGGTCGCGGGCCCGACCCCGACCGACGTCCCGATCAGGGCGACGAAGGTCGCCTCGCGGAGCCCGAGCCCACCGGGCAGCAGCGGCACCAGGAAGCCGACCATCCAGCTGAAGGCAAAGACGCCGGTCACCCAGGCGACGCCGGGAATCTCCTCGCTCGACAGCGCTCGCAGCAGCAGCCAGGTGCCGAGGCCGGTCGCGAGCCAGCCGGGCAGGTTGAAGAGGACCGCCTTGATCAGCTGGCGACCGCGCAGGAGCGGCCCCGGGTCGATACCCCGCCACTCGAGTAGACGCGTCCCCCAGTGCCGGAAGAAGCGCGGGCGCACCGCGATCCCCAGGAGGACGACGCCGGTGGAGATGACGATCGCGAGCACGGGCGGACGGACACCCGCAGCGGCGAACGCACCCAGGCAGGCGACCGCTCCGGCGATCAGGGCGACGAGCTGCTCGTACGCGGTCGACGTGTAGATGTCCCGCGGGGTTGCCGACATCCGCTCCCGCTCCCTGACCCGGATCACGATCACGAGTGCCCCGGAAGGGGCGTAGCGGACGAGGAACGAGCGCATCCAGATCAGGAGCGCCTCGCTGAAGCTGCTCGGCAGGCCCAGCATGCGCAGCAGCAGCCAGTAGGAGATCCCCTGCAGGATCGGGCCGACGGCGAGGAGCAGGACGGACAGGGCGAAGACGCCCGGTGCGATCCGCCAGTCGAACTCGCTGATCGCCTGCCACTGCGAGGAGAGAGCGATCGCGATCCCCGCGACGGTGCCGACGAGCGCGACCTGCTTGAAGTGCTTGCCCAGGAACGCCCAGACGGGCGCGAGTGACGCCCTCAGCGCAGCACCCCCGGAGCCCAGGTCCCCCGCTCGAGCGAGTAGGAGTCCGAGCCCGGATACTCGTCGAGTGGGACTCCCGCCAGCCGGAGCGTCTCGGAGAAGAGGTCGATCGTCCGCAGGCGCCGCTTCGGAAGTGGCTGCGACGAGAGGACGGGCACGAGCGTGTGGTGGCGGTGGAGAGCGCCGTGTGACGCGTGATGCTCGGGCCACTCGCGCGTCGTCCGCAGGTCCCAGCCGACGGCCGCGGAGACGAGGAGGTCCCCGGCCCGCTCGGACGCGAAGAGGGACAGGAGCGCGAACGCGGCGTCCGGGTTGTGCTCGTCGTAGGACCGCTCGAGCGCCTCGCCGGGAGTCAGCCCCTCGAAGCTCTCCGCGAACGCGTCGCCGTGCTGGTCGAATCGGCCGTCCTTGAACCGAACCGTTCCCACCCCCTCGGGAGTGTGCAGCTCCGCCGTCGACTCCTCGGCGCCCCTGATCGCCACCGAGTCGATCCCCTCGACCAGGACGAGCTTCCGAGCGAGCTCACGTGCGCGCGCGGGCGAGGGAAGGTCGGACCAGCTCTCCGCGCCGCGAAGGTAGACGTTCGCCATCGCGTTGCCGGACTCGCAGACGACCGCCTCCGGGTCGGGCTTGCCGGTGAGCGGGAAGGCCACCGTCGAGCCGGCCTCCGCCTCGACGACGGCACGCAGGTCTATGTGCTCCGTCGTCGCGGTCAGGCCGTGGTCGGCCGTCACGAGGATCTCGCCCTCGAAGTCGTGCAGCTTGTCGGCGAGCATCCGGTCGATCTCGACCAGCGCCCGGTACGACTCGTCCCCATCGAGGCCCTTCGTATGCCCGAACTCGTCGACCGATGGGAAGACGGCGAACACGATCGGGCGGTCCTTCTTCAGCGCCCGTCCGAGCTTCCAGGCCGTCCGCCGGTCGGCGACGTCCCACTGATGCGTGAAGTGGGCGTAGACCCAGAGCAGGTCGCGGCTCTTCTCGCGGCCCTTGGGCGAGTCCTTGTTCACGGGCGTCGAGACCGGCCACGCATGCCGTTCGTAGATCGTCGTCGCCCGCGTGTCGGTGGCCAGCTTGCCGGCGTCCGGGCCGACGTAGCTCCGGAGGCCGCGATGCGGAAATCGCGACCGGGTCGGTCGCGTGCGATCGAACCAGCGAATGCCCGTGACATTCGCTCGCCCAGGCGTCACTCCGGCGAGCAGTGGAAAGTAAGCCGGGCCGGTCGTCGAAGGAAAGCAGGAGACGGCCGTCGAGCGGTGCGGCGCCCGGCTGGAGAGAAAGGCGAGCTCGGGGTAGGCGCGGTCGAGCAGCTCGCACGGAAGCCCGTCGACGACGATGACGGCCACTTTCACGACCCCGTGATCGGACGAGCCGTTGCTCCCGCTCAGGCGCTCCAAGACGGGGAAGCTTAGGCGGTGCGGGCGGCGAGCGAGGCGACGATCTCGGCGAGCACGGTCGTGTCCGCTTGGATCGCCTCGAGACGGGAGTGAGCGCGGGCGGCGGCCTCGTCGGCGTGCCTGCGTGCCGCCTCGGCGCCGTGCGCAGCCGCATAGCCGTCGCCGTCGAGCAGGTCGTCGACGATCTGGAACAGAAGCCCGAGCTCGTCGCCGAACGCCCGCCACGGCGGCTGCTCGCCCTCCGGAACCTCCGCGACCCAGAGCGCGACCCCCACCGACGCGGAGAAGAGCGCGCCCGTCTTCAGCCGGTGCAGCGCGTCCAGGTCGTCCGTGTCGCCGGTGACGTCGCGGTACTGGCCGCCGATCATCCCGAGCGTCGCCTGCGCGAGCTCGCGCCCGACCATCGGCGTCGGATACGACAGCGCGAGCCGGAACGCCTCGGCGAGCAGCGCGTCGCCGGCGAGCAGCGCCGTCGCCTCGCCGAACGCGACGTGCGCCGAGGGACGCCCGCGGCGCTCGTCGTCGTCGTCGAGCGCCGGCAGGTCGTCGTGGACGAGCGAGAACGTGTGCACGAGCTCGACAGCGGCCGCCGCCGGGAGGACGTGCTCACCCGACGCTCTCGCGGCCTCCCCGACCGCCAGGGCGATCACGGGCCGGACGCGCTTGCCGCCCGCCTCCAGCGGATAGCGCAGCGCCTCCTCCAGGCCGCCCAGCTCGGGCGTGAACGCGAGCTCGCCGAGATAGTCCTCGACGAGCGCGCGCAGCTCCTCAGGGCTGCGGAGCATCCGCGCGAGCACGAGCCTTCCCGAGCTCGGCCTCGACCTCCTTGGCGAGGTCGGCCAGCTCCGTCAGCACCTCGACGGCGGACTCGGCGTCCTCCTGAGCGGCGAGCCGCTCCAGCTCGTCTCGGGTCGCCTTCAGCCGCTCGAGCAGCTCCTCGGCGCGCCCCAGGGCCTCGTCGGCCGATCCGGCCTCAGTCATGCGCCACCTCCTCGCTCTGTTCCTCCCTGGCCACCCGGGCCAGGATCCCGTTCACGAGCCGTGCTGCGTCCTCCGACGCGTAGCGCTTCGCCAGCACGACAGCCTCGTTCATCGCCACCTCCGGCGGCACGCTCTCCTCCTCCAGCTCGTGGATCCCGATCCTCAGGATGTTCCGCTCGAGGGTACCCAGCCGGTCGGCGGTCCACCCCTCGGCAGACGCCGTGATCCGCGTGTCGAGCTCCTCCGCGCGACCGGCGACGACCTCGGCGAGATCGAGCGCGAACGCGTCCGGCACGCCCTCGTAGAGCGCCGTCAGCGGCTGCCCGGTCAGGTCCCACTGGTAGAGGAGGAAGAGCGCGGTTCGCCGCGCCTGGCGCCTGCTCGTCGTCACCGGTCGAGCTCCTCGATCGCGACGTCGACACGCTCCACCGACAGCCCGGTCGAGCTGCGCAGGGCGTCGGCGACGCTCGACTGGACGGCCCGGGCGAGCTCGGGGAGCACGGCGCCGTACCGGGCTGCGAGCTCGAGGTCGACGCGCACCGAGCCCTCGCCGACCGTGACGTCGAGGCCGCGGCGGGGCCGCCGGACGCGGGCGCCGTCGACGAGCTCGGCCGCGGTGACGACGAGCCCCGCCAGCGCATCCGCCTTGATCCTGATCTCGCCGTGCGCGCTCTTGCTGACGTGCGCGTCGCGGCTCATCCGACGCTGAGCGCCGGCAGGCGCCCCTCCATCTCCGCCAGGAAGCTCGTCGAGTAGACGCCGGTGCCGAACTCGGCCGAGCGGAGGATGTCGAGCGCGAGCCCCCGCGTGGTCGGAACGCCGTCGAGCTCGATCTCCTCGAGCGCGCGGATCCCACGGGCGATCGCAGCAGGGCGGTCCTCGGCCCAGACGATCAGCTTCGCGATCAGCGAGTCGTAGTAGGGCGAGATCGCCGAGCCCTCCTCGAGGTGCGTGTCGATCCGGACGCCCGGGCCGAGCGGCGGCCGGAAGCGCGTGATCGTCCCCGGAGCGGGAGCGAAGTCGCGCGACGGGTCCTCGGCATTGAGCCGGATCTCGAGCGCGTGCCCCCGGCGCGGCGCCCGGCCGGTCAGCGACAGCGGCTCGCCCGCAGCGACGCGCAGCTGCTCACGCACGACGTCGACTCCCGTGACGAGCTCGCTGACGGGGTGCTCGACCTGCAGGCGCGCGTTCAGCTCGATGAAGTGGAAGGTGCCGTCGGCGCCGAGCAGGAACTCGAATGTGCCCGCGTTCTCGTAGCCGATCGTGCGGCAGGCGCGCTCGGCCGCCGCCTCCATCTCCTCGCGCGTGTCCGCGTCGAGCGCCGGCGAGGGCGACTCCTCGATCAGCTTCTGGTGTCGCCGCTGGATCGAGCATTCGCGCTCGCCGAGCGTGAGCACGCCGCCGCCCTTGTCGCACAGCACCTGGATCTCGACGTGCCGGGCGGGCACGAGGGCCTTCTCGAGGTAGAGCGAGCCGTCCGAGAACGCCGCCTCGGCCTCGACGCGGGCGTTCGAGTACGCCGCCTCGAGCTCGTCCGGGGCGTGGACGAGGCGCATCCCCTTGCCGCCGCCGCCGGCGGTCGCCTTCAACAGCACCGGAAAGCCGAGCTCCTCGGCGGCGACGCGGACCTCCGCCAGTGTCGCGCCCCCCTCGGTGCCGGGGACGAGCGGGACGCCTGCGGCCTTCATCTCCGCCTTGGCGCGCGCCTTGTCGCCCATCCGCTCCATCACGTCCGCGCCCGGGCCGATGAAGACGAGCTCGTTGTCCTCGCACGCGCGCACGAAGGCCGGGTTCTCGGAGAGGAAGCCGTAGCCGGGATGGACGGCCTCGCAGCCGGTCGTCTCGGCCGCGGCGATCACGTTCGCGATCCGGAGGTAGCTCTCCGACGCCGAAGGCGGCCCGATGCAGACGGCCTGGTCGGCCAGCCGGACGTGCAGCGCGTCGCGGTCGGCCGTCGAGTAGACGGCCACGGCCTCGGCCCCGAGCTCGTGGATCGCGCGGATGACCCGGACGGCGATCTCGCCACGGTTCGCGACTAGCACGCGCTGGAACATCAGAGAGTCGGGGGCGCGGCGAGCGGCTCGAGCTCGAAGAGGAGCTGGCCGAACTCGACCGGCTTGCCGTTCTCGGCGTGGATCGCCGTCACGCGGCCGGCCGCGTCCGCCTTGAGCTCGTTGAAGAGCTTCATCGCCTCGAGCAGGCAGAGCGTCTGGCCGGGTGCGACGACATCCCCCACCTCCACGAACGCGGGCGTGCCCGGCTCGGCCTGCCGGTAGAAGACGCCGACCATCGGCGACTCGACCCGGATCGAGCCGGTCGCGGCAGCCGGGAGCACCGGCAGCTCGCCGGGCTCTTCCTCGGCGAGCGGGGCGGCCAGCTGGAGCGCGGGTCGCTCGTCGGCGCGGCGGACGGACACGCGCATCCCCTCGTCCTCGATCTCGACCTCGGCGACGCCGCTCTCCTGGACGATCCGGACGAGCTCGCGGATCCGCTGCTCCCGCGTCTCCTCGAGCGTCGTCTCGCCGCGGTCGTCGCGGTTGTGGCGGGCCCTGATCGTGCGTAGCAGCGCCTCCGCCTCCTCGCCGAAGAGCGCGATCAGGACGAGCTCCTCCTCGCTGGCGGCGAGGCCTTCGGCCTCGAGGCGCACGTCCTCGGCGGTCGGCGGGTCGTCCTCGAGCGGCCCCATCCCGTCGGAGAGCAACGCGACCGCACGCGCGACGGTGGCGTCGACCGAGCCCGGCGGGCTGCCGAAGCCGCCCTGCACGAGCGAGCGGAACTCGTCCACGACCGTCCCGTAGCGGCGGGCGGAGAGCACGTGGATCAGGGCCTGCGAGGCGAGGATCTGGCCGATCGGCGCCGCCAGCGGCGGCCAGCCGGTCTCACGGCGGATCTGCTGCAGCTCGTCGAGCGTCTCGAGCAGCCGGTCGTCGGCGGCATGCGCGCGCAGGTGCGTGTCGAGGGCGGCGACGAGACCGGTCGGCAGGTCGTACTCCGCCGCGCGCACCGCGATCCGGGGCGCGTGCGGGGTCACGATCTCGTCGCCGATGTGCTCGTCGACGAGGTCGGAGGCATCCCAGAGCTTGGCGACGTCGACGCCGGTGTCGAGCCCCATCCCGGCGAGCGCCGATGCGAGCGACTCGCCCGCGACGCGGTGGAGCGAGAGCGCGAGCGGGTAGACGGCGCACGCGATCATGTCGGCTCCTGCGCGGGCGGCCTCGAGCGAGTCGGCGAGCGCGGTGCCGCCGGCGCCCTGGCAGTAGAAGCCGACCGGGAGGCCGCACGCCTCCCTGACGCGGCCGACGAGCTCGCCGGCCTGATGCGGCTCGAGCCCGCCGCTCGGGTCGTGCACGAGCGCGCGCGTCGCCTTGATCTCGGGGAGCTCGCGCGCCTGCTCGACCACCTTGTCCATCGCGCCCTCGTCGCCGGGGCTGTAGACGAGCCCGGCGTGGAACTCCTTGCCCGCGTCGACGATCGCCTCGCCCGGCTCACGGAGGTTGGAGACGTCGTTGAGCGGGTCGTGGAGACGGAAGACGTCGATCCCGTTCTCGGCGGCCGCGGCGACGAAGCGGCGCACGAAGTCGGCGCCGACGGGCCGCGCGCCGACGAGGAACCGGCCGCGCAGCGCCAGGCCGAGCGGCGTCGTCGTACGCGCCTTCAGCGCCCGGATCCGCTCCCACGGGCTCTCGACGCCCCGCCGGACGGCCGTGTCGAAGACGCCGCCGCCCGAGACCTCGAGCAGCGCGAACCCCGCGCGGTCGAGCACCTCGGCGATCTTGAGCAGCTCGCCCGTCGGCACTTTCCCGGCCAGCGGCTCCTGCGAGAGCAGGCGAATGGTGGTGTCGACGAGCCGCGGCACGTGCGGAGCCTACCGAGTGCCGGGTTGTGGGAGGTCGTGTTTCAGGAGGCTGGCGTCACGTGGCACGCCAGCTTCCGGGCTGGACGCGGTACGTGTGCCCCACGCCGGCGGATGCATCGGCGAGCGCGGCGTTGACGTCGGCTTCGGTCGTCTCGGCCGCGAGGTTGACCTTCGACGTGTCCGCGGCCTCGTCGACCTCGATCGACTCGACGGCGCCGAGCGGCTCGAGCGCCTCGCGCACGAGCGCCGCGCACGACTCGCAACCGGCCTCCTCGACGACGAAGGAGAGGCTCATGCGCGCGAGATGTAGCGTCCTTCGCGCGGGTCGACCTTGATCCGGTCGCCGACGTTGACGAAGAGCGGCACCGCGACGACGGCCCCCGTCTCCAGCGTCGCCGGCTTGGTCACGTTCGAGACCGTGTCGCCCTTCACGCCCGGCTCGGTGTCGGTGACCGCGAGCTCGATCGACGACGGTAGCTGCACGCCCGATGGCTGGCCGCCGACGAAGAGCAGCTGCACCGGCGTCGACGGCTGCATGTACGGCAGCTCGGCCTCGAGCGACGCGTGCGGAAGCGACATCTGCTCGTACGTGTCCTCGTCCATGAAGACGACCTCGTCGCCCGAGTCGTACAGGTACTGCATGTTCTTGACCTCGGTGAAGATGCGCGGGAACTTCTCGCCGGCGCGGAACGTCTTGTCGACGACCGAGCCCGAGTTGACGCTCTTCACCTTCGTCCGGACGAAGGCGCCGCCCTTGCCCGGCTTGACGTGCTGGAAGTCGACGATGCGCCAGACCGAGCCCTCAAGCTCGATGTGCATGCCGGTCTTGAACTCGTTGGTGCTGACGACGTCGGCCACGGCGGCGGAGATTACCTGACGGTCGTCAGCTCCTTGGGAGCCTGGGTGAGGCGTTCGCGACCCTCGTCGGTGACGAGCACCATGTCCTCGATCCGGACGCCGCCGAGCCCCGGGATGTAGATGCCGGGCTCGCAGCTGATCACGTTCCCCGGCTCGAAGGTGTCCGTCGACTCGGCGCGTGCGGCAGGAGCTTCGTGCACCTCCAGGCCGATCCCGTGGCCGAGGCCGTGGCCGAACTCCTCGCCCCAGCCTGCCGCCGCGATCACGTCCCGCGCGGCCGCGTCGGCGGCGCGTCCGGCGACGCCGGGGCCGAACGCCTCGAGCCCGGCAAGCTGCGCCTCCAGGCAGACCGCATAGGCGCGGGCAAGCTCGTCGGGGAGGTCGCCCGTCGCGAACGTGCGCGTGCAGTCGGACGCGTAGCCGTCGACCCGGCAGCCGGCGTCGACCGTCACGAGCGTGTTCGCGGAGATCTCCACGTCGCGCACGTCGGCGTGCGGGCTGGCACCGTTCTCGGCCGCGGCGACGATCGTGTCGAAGGCGAGCTCTGACGAGCCGTGCTCGTGAAAGAGCTCACGCACGCGCCACGCCAGCTCGCGCTCCGTTCGGCCGATGAACTGCTCGTCGGCGAGCGCGGCGAAGACCTTGTCCGAGATCGCCGCGGCCTCGCGCACCGTCTCGATCTCGTCCGGCTCCTTGATTGCGCGCAGGCGCTCGACGAGGCCGGACTGCGCGACCGTCTCGACGCCGCCCTCCCGCAGCTCCGCGTTCCCGGCGGCCGTGACGACGTGCGCCTCGATCCAGATCGTCCGGCCCGCGAGCCGTGTCGAAAGGTCGCCGAGCACGGCGCGGGCCGTCTGCTCGAACCGGATTCCGTCGAGAGCCCGGGCCTTCTGCGCGTAACGGAAGTCGGTGAAGAGCGTCGCCTCGCCGTTCGGCTCCACGAGCACGGCCGCATTCGAGCTCTGGAGCCCGGTCAGATAACGGACGTTGACGCCGCTGGTGACGAGGAGAGGCTCGTCGAGCAGCGCTGCGAGCCGCTCGATCCGGCTCACTGCTGCGCCAGCCACTCCAGAGCCTCCCTGTAGCCCTCCGGCCCCTTCCCGAGGACGCGCTTGCCGGCGAGGTCGCCGATCACCGAATGCCGCCGCCACTCCTCGCGTTCCAGAATGTTCGAGAGGTGCACCTCGGCCACCGGCACCTTGAAGAGCTCGATCGCGTCGCGGATCGCGTAGCTGTAGTGCGACCAGGCGCCGGGATTCACGATGACGCCGTCGGCCCAGTCGAGCGCGTCGTGGCACCAGTCGACGAACTGGCCCTCGTGGTTCGTCTGGCGGCAGCGGGTCGTGCACTCGAGCACCTTCGACCACGCGTAGATCTGGCTCTCGAGCTCGGCGAGGCTGATCCCGCCGTAGACGGTGGGATCGCGCTTGTCGAGGGCATCGAGGTTGACCCCGTTGAGGACGGCGACGCGCATCCGGGCGATGCTATCCGTCGATCAGGGCGTTCAGCGCCGCCCGCACGTCGGCCGCCGGAAGCTCGACGCCGACGCGTGGCTTGCCCGGCGCGTCGAGGAGGACGAGCCGCGGCGTGCCGCCGACGACTTTCTTGTCGCGCGCCAGCGCCGCCCAGGCCGCCTCGCGGTCGACCCGGACGCGCTCCGGCCGCAGCGACTCGTCGACCACCTTCGTGTCGAGCCCGGAGAGCCGGAGGGCGGCAAGCAGGCCGAGGGCGACGGCTCGGCCGTGCGGGAGCGAGAACTCGGCGGCGGCCTCGAGCGCGTGCGCGAACGTGTGCCCGAGGTTGAGCTGCGCGCGCTCGCCCCGGTCGTGCGGGTCGCGCAGGCAGATCGCCGTCTTGAACGCGGCTGCGCGGCGCACCTGCTCGCCGAGCGGCAGGTCCCAGAGCGGATCGCCTGCGAGCAGGCCGGTCTTGACGATCTCTGCGCGGCCGTTCGCGCGCTCCTCCTCGGGCAGCGTCTCGAGCGTGGCGGGGTCGATCACGGTCCGGACGGGCCAGTGGAAGGCGCCGACGAGGTTCTTGCCGCCGGGCAGGTCGATCGCGGTCTTGCCGCCGATCGCGGCGTCCACCTGGCCGACGAGCGTCGTCGGCACCGCGACCCAGTCGATCCCGCGGAGATAGGTCGCGGCGGCGAAGCCGGCGACGTCGGTGGTACAGCCGCCGCCGAGGGCGACGAGTGTGCCGCCGCGCTCGAGCCGGAGCGCGTGCCAGAGCGCCTCCAGCGACTCGACCGTCTTCGCCTGCTCGCCGGGCGCGAGCTCGTGGGCGGCGCGAGCGCGGGCGCCGAGCGCGAGCTGGACGTCCATCCCGTAGATCCCGGCGACCCTCGCGTCGCTGACGATCTCGACCTGGCCGTCGCCCGGCACGAGCTCGCCGAGTCGGGCGAGGGCGCCCGGCTCGACGTGGATGCCGCCGGCGGCGAGCACGACTCCATCAGCGTCGACGGCCGTCGCGTCAGCGATCTCCTCGTAAATCCGCTGCCGACGCCGGTAACGGTCGCGGAACCCCTGCTCGTCCTGGGCCAAGGGGCGGTCGGTTCCCCGAGTGCGCGCCCATGCCTGGTCGACGTCGACCGGAACGTGGACGGTAAAGGCGTCCTCGAGGAGCATCCGGACGTGCTCGTTCTCGACGGCTCCTCCCCCCAGCGCTACGACCTGCGGCTCGGGCGACTGAAGCTCGACCTTGGCGTGCTGATGCTCGAGGTCGCGGAACGCCTTCTCCCCACGCAGGTTGAAGAGCTCGGCCACGGTCGCATCCTCGTCTTGCTCAATCGCGAGGTCGAGATCGACGAACTCGAACCCGTAACGACGGGCGAGCTCGCTGCCGATCGTGGTCTTCCCAGCCCCCATGAAGCCGACGAGGGCGATGTGCCGCCCTAGGGCGTGCGTGGCCAACCGATCCGCTCCAGGT
>JANPKC010000146.1:0-3895 GCA_031425855.1 Actinomycetes bacterium
CACCCCGCTCCCACGCTCTCAACGACCCAACCGTCCGGTGTAAGCTGGTAGTGTGTTTAACCCAAACAACCCCTCGACGGCTAGCCGACGGTGAACGAGCCCTTCATCGTCGCGGCGTGCGGGTCGCAGACGAACGTGTACTCGCCCGCCTCGAGCGTGACGTCGAGCGACTCCTCGCCCTCGGCGGTGACGTCGGTCGCGACGTCGACGCCGCCCGGGCCGGTGAGGTGGAAGTTGTGCGCGGACGACTGGTCGTTCACGGCGATCGTGTAGTCGCCGGGGGCGAGACCGTCGGTGCCGTCCAGGCTGATCTCGAATCCGGGGCCGACGCTGCCGTTCAGGGTCGTGCCTCCACCGCCGCTGCTCTCGGCCGTCGTCGCAGCCGCTGTGTCCGAACTCTCGTCGTCGTCGCCACCGCATCCCGCGAGGGCGAGGCCGAGGACGAGCAGGATCGCGAGGGCGAGGTGGCGGCGGTTCACGGGGGCTCCTTCCGATCGGTGTCACCTACGACTACGCGCGTCCGCGCCGACCGGTTCGCTAGAGCCAGCCGACCCGCCGGAAGCGAACGAAGAGCCCGACGCAGACGACGAGGATCAGGAGCAGCACGGCCGGGTAGCCGTACCGCCACTCGAGCTCGGGCATGTGCGCGAAGTTCATCCCGTAGATCCCGGCGACCGCGGTCGGGACCGCGATGATCGCCACCCAGGCGGAGATCCGCCGCATGTCCTCGTTCTGGCGCACGCTGACCTGGGTCAGGTTCGCCTGCAGAGCGCCGGTGAGGAGGGCGGCGAACCCGTCGACCTGGTCGCCGATCCGCGCCGCGTGGTCGGCGACGTCGCGGAAGTAGGGGATCAGCTGCGGGTCGATGTTCGGAAGCTCCGGCGTCGTCAGCTCGCGGAGGGCGGGGCGGAGGGGGCCGGCTGCCCGCCCGAGCTCGAGCACCTCGCGGCGCAGCCGGTAGATCCGCTCGACGGGGTTCGAGCCCTGCGGCGAGAAGACCTCGGCCTCGACCTCGTCGATGTCCTCGCGAAGGCCCTCCGCAACCGGCTCGTAGGCATCCACGATCCGGTCGACGATCGCGTGCAGCGCCGCACCGGGGCCCATCGCGAGGAGCGCAGGCTGACGTTCGAGCTCCTCGCGAACGTCGCCGAGCCCGCCGGCCTCGCCGTGGCGGACCGTGATCACGAACTCGGGCCCGACGAAGACCATCACCTCGCCGATGTCGACGAGCTCCTCCGAGCCCAGATAGCGAACCGTCTTGACGACGACGAACAGCGTGTCGCCGTAGATCTCGAGCTTCGGCCGCTGGTGGGCAACGACGGCGTCCTCGACCGCGAGCTCGTGGAGGTCGAACTCGCGCCGGACCGCGTCGAACTCCTCCGCCGTCGGCTCGACCAGCCCGACCCACGCGAACCCGCCCGCTCCCGCCGCCTCGGCGCGCACGCCCGCGACCTCCCTCGGCCGGTCGAGGCGAACCCCTTTGCCGTACACGGCGCAGTCGACGATCACGTGCCCATCCTGACGGTTTACGTTCCTCGGTATGCGAACTCGGGCGCGGGCGGTGGTGATCGGCGGCGGCGTCGGCGGCTGCTCGATCCTCTACTGGCTGACCCGGCTCGGCTGGGACGACGTCGTCCTCGTCGAGCGGGCCGATCTCACCTCCGGCTCGACCTTCCACTCCGCCGGGCTCGTCGGCCAGCTCCGCGGTTCGCTCTCGCTGACGCGGATGATGATGGCGAGCGTCGAGCTCTACCGGACGATCGGCGAGGAGGTCGGCCTCGAGACGGGCTGGCGCGAGGTGGGGTCGCTCCGGCTGGCCTCGTCGCCGGAGCGGCTGGAGGAGATCTCGCGGCAGGCGGGCTGGGCGAAGACGTTCGGGCTGCCGCTCGAGCTGGTCTCCGCGGCCGAGGCGCAGGCGCTCTTCCCACCGATGGCGACCGACGGCGTCCTCGGCGCCGCCTACCTGCCGAGCGACGGCTACATCGACCCGTCCCAGCTGACGTTCGCGCTCGCCGAGGGCGCTCGCCGCGGCGGGGCCGAGGTCGCGACCCACACACGCGTGACGGCGATCCCGGTCGAGAGGGGGCGGGTGACCGGGGTGGTCACCGACAAGGGCGAGATCGAGGCGGACGTGGTCGTCGACGCGGGCGGGATGTTCGCGGCCGAGCTCGGGCGGCTCGCGGGCGTGACGGTGCCGATCGTGCCGATGGCGCACGAGTACCTGGTCACTCGTCCGGCCGGCCTGCCGCTCGACATGCCGACGATGCGCGACCCGTCGCTGCTCGTCTACTTCCGGCCCGAGTCGGGCGGCCTCGTCATGGGCGGCTACGAGCGCGACCCGGCGCCTTGGTCGCTCGACGGGATCCCGCCCGACTTCAACGGCAAGCTGCTCGAGGAGGACTGGCCGCGCTTCGAGCCGCTGCTGGAGAACGCGATCCGACGTGTCCCCGCGCTGGCCGAGATGGAGGTCGTGCGGCTGATCAACGGCCCCGAGGCGTTCACGCCCGACGGGGAGTTCATCCTCGGGCCGACCGACGTCCGCGGCTTCTGGGTCGCCGCCGGCTTTTGCGCGCACGGGCTCGCCGGAGCGGGCGGGATGGGGAAGCTCGTCGCCGAGTGGATCGTCGAAGGCACCCCGAGCCTCGACGTCTGGCACATGGACTCGCGCCGCTTCGGCGCCGCCTACGCGAGCCGCGCCTACACGCTGGCGCGCACGACCGAGGTCTACTCCACCTACTACGACGTCAAGTACCCGGGACACGAGCGGCAGGCCGGGCGCCCGCTCCGGCTCTCGTCCGCCTATTCGCGCCTCCAGGAGCTTGGAGCCGCGTTCGGGGAGAAGTCCGGGTGGGAGCGGGCGAACTGGTTCGAGCCGAACGCCGTCCGCGGCGACGAGAGCCTGCGGCCGCGCGGCTGGGCGGGGCGCCACTGGTCGCCTGCGATCGGGGCCGAGCACGCCGCCTGCCGCGAGGCCGCGGCGCTCTTCGACGAGTCGTCCTTCGCGAAGATCGAGGTTGCCGGCCGCGGTGCCGCGGAGCTGCTCGACTGGCTGTGCGACAACCGCGTCGCGCGCGACGTCGGCGCGATCACGTACACGCAGATGCTGAACGCGAAGGGCGGGATCGAGTGCGACTTCACGGTCACGCGGCTCGCCGAGGAGCGGTTCCGGATCGTCACGGGGACGGCATTCGGTCGCCACGACCTCGCCTGGATCCGCCAGCACGCGCCGGACGACGGCTCCGTCACCGTCGACGACGTCACCTCCAAGCACGCCTGTATCGGGATCTGGGGCCCGGCGAGCCGCGAGATCCTCGCGCCGCTGACGACCGATCCGCTCGACTTCGCCTACATGCGGTCGCGCGAGCTGGCGGTCGGCTCCGTCCCTTGCCTCGCGCTTCGCGTCACCTACGTCGGTGAGCTCGGCTGGGAGCTCTACTGCCCGTCGGAGTTCGGGCTCGGGCTCTGGGACACGATCTGGGAGGCGGGCCGCGAGCACGGCCTCGTGGCGGGGGGCTACAGGGCGATCGACTCGCTCCGGCTCGAGAAGGGCTATCGCGTCTGGGGCGCCGACATCTCGCCGGAGGACAACCCGTACGAGGCGGGCCTCGGCTTCGCGGTCAAGCTCGACAAGGACTTCCTCGGGAAGGACGCGTTGGCGGGCGCAGAGGAGCCTGAGCGCCGGCTCGCCTGCCTGACGCTTGCCGACCCCCGCGCCGTCGCGCTCGGCTCCGAGCCCGTGCGCGTCGGCGGCGAGCTCGTCGGACGCGTCACGAGCGGCGGCTACGGCTACACGGTCGAGCGCTCGATCGCGTACGCCTATATCCCGAGCGCTGCCGCCGCGCCCGGACAGCGAGTCGAGGTGGAGATCTTCGGCGAGTGGGTCGCGGGCGAGGTC
>JANPKC010000147.1:0-12525 GCA_031425855.1 Actinomycetes bacterium
CGGGAAGAGCGGCAGGTTCCCGAGCGGGAACGCCGTCCCCAGCAGCATCACGGCGACGGCCGTGACCGCGTACGTCTCGAACAGGTCGGCCGCCATGCCGGCGCAGTCGCCGACGTTGTCGCCGACGTTGTCCGCGATCACGGCCGGGTTGCGCGGGTCGTCCTCGGGGATGCCCGCCTCGATCTTGCCGACCAGGTCGGCGCCGACGTCCGCGGCCTTGGTGAAGATGCCGCCGCCGAGGCGCGCGAAGACGGAGATCAGCGAGCCGCCGAAGGCGAGCCCGATCAGCGCGTCGATCGCGGTCTCCTGGCTCTTGTCGGCGAGCTCCGTGAGGATGCCGTAGTAGCCGGCGACGCCGAGCAGGCCGAGGCCGACGACGAGCAGGCCCGCGACCGAGCCCGCCTTGAAGGCGACGTCGAACGCGGGCCGCAACCCGCTCTTGGCCGCTTCGGCCGTGCGCACGTTCGAGCGGACGGCGACGTTCATCCCGATGAATCCGGCCGCTGCAGACAGGATCGCTCCGATCGCGAACCCGAACGCGGCCGACCAGCCCAGCTCGGGATAGAGCCCGATCGCGAGGAACGGAACGAGCGCAACGCCCGCGATCGTCGTGTACTGGCGGCGTAGATACGCGGCTGCACCCTCCTGGATCGCGCGGGCGATCTCCTGCATCCGCTCGCTGCCCGCGGGCTGCTTCAGCAGCCACCAGGTGAAGTAGAGCCCGAATCCGACCGCGACGCCCGCGCAGACGAGCGCGAACGCAACAGCGTGGTCATTGAAGAAATCCATCAAGCCTCCGTCCGAACCTAGCCGTCACAAAGTCAGCGCCGAGGTCGCTCGGCGCGGCGGATTATGTATCACAAGCCCGGGCGCCTGCCTCACGTTCAGGCGTCCCTCGATCGAGGTACCGGCTTCGAGGGATCGGAGCGCCGGAGGCCCGGGACGATGAACCGAGGGCATGTTCGCCCCGAAGCACGCCCTTCGTCTCCTCCTCCCGCTCGTCCTGGCCGCCGTCGCGGCCTCCTCGTCCGCGCCCGCCGCGCCCGCCCAGAGCCGCGCCTGCGCGGACGGCTACACGTACGCCGGCCGCCTGAGCGCCACCCGAGCCCACGGCGTCCGCGCGACGCTGACCGCGCTCTCCAAGCCGGAGGTCTCCGCCGGGCACGTCGCCGCCTGGGTCGGCGTCGGCGGCGTCGGCCAGGGCCCGAACGGCAGCGACGCCTGGATCCAGGTCGGCCTGAGCGCGTTCCCCGGCTCCGAGAGCCGGCTCTACTACGAGGTGACGCGGCCGGGCGCCGCCCCCACCTACTTCGAGCTCGAGTCCAAGATCCGCACCGGCGACCGGTTCCGCGTCGCGGTGCTCGAGATGTCGAAGCGCCCCGATCACTGGCGCGTCTGGCTGAACGGGAAGCCGGTCTCGGCGCCGGTCGAGCTGCGCGGCTCCAGCGGTCGCTGGCGCCCGATCGCGACCGCCGAGTCGTGGGCCGGCACCGGGGCCGCGTGCAACCGCTTCAACTACCGCTTCGAGGGCGTCCGCGTCGCCGCGGCGAACGGCGGCTCGTGGCGCTCGTTCGTGGGCGGGCACACGTTCCTCGACTCGGGCTACCGCCTGGTCGACCGCGGCAGCACCACGTTCGTGGCCTCGACCTCCTAGGCGACGATCTCGAGCGCCGACCCCGGCGACACGAGCGCGTGCAGCCGGTTGGCCGCCGCGTTCGAGACGCGGATGCAGCCGTGCGAGACCGCCTGCCCGAGCAGCCCGGGCGCACTCGTGCCGTGGATCCCGATCTTGCCGCCGCCCGGCCAGTCGGTCAGCGTCGCGGAGTAGGCGCTCGTCTCGAACGCCCAGGTGCCGTAGAAGGAGTCCGTGGGCCGGAACTCGGTCATCAGGTAGAAGCGGCCGAGCGGCGTCTCCGTGCCCGGGGCGCCGACGGCGACCGTCGTCCGGTAGATCACCTCACCCCCGCGCACCACCTCAAGCGAGCGAGCGCTTCGGTCGACGACGATCTTCGTCGTCACCGGCCGCAGGTCGACTCCGTCCGCGCGGAGCCACCCGGTCTCCCCGTTCGGCCGCTTCGAGAGCAGGACGCGGTACCAGAGGCGGCCGTCGTCGCCGACCTGCTGTCCGACCGCGAAGACAACCTGGTGCCGATAGTCGGGCCGGAACTCCCGCAGGACGCCGATCCGGGGCGCAGCAGTCGTCGGCTGCGACCGGACCGCGATCGCGTTCCAGTTGATCCCGCCCGCACGCGGGAACGCGGCAGGCGGATCTGCTCGCGCTCCCGGTGCGGCCACCGAGAGCGCGAGCAGGATGAGCGTCAGCGGGGCGTTAGCCCGTGACTTCCGGCGGCTGGAATGCGCCACTGACTCCGACCCGCTTCGAGCAGTTGAGGACGCCCGGCACGGTGATCGTGACCACCCCGGGACGCGATGCAGTCCCGCGCAGCGAGGCGACACCGGCCGAGTTGGTCAACCCCGAGGCCGAGAGGCCCGCGCCACGCGCGAGCACCCGCACACCCACCGCCGCCTTGCCGGCGATCCGCACACGCACCGTCATCACGGCCTCGCCGCCGACGGTGGCGCTCTTCGGCGTCACCGACAGACCGGCGCAGCTCTGCGACATGACCGCGCTCACGGCCAGCACGCCGCCGCAACCGGCACCCCGGATCGTGATCCGGCTCGCCTGCTTGGGCAGCACCGTGAACCGCGCGATCCCGTCTGCGCCCGTCCGCTTCGTCTGGGCCTTGCCGGCGCCGCGCAGCGTCACCGCCACGCCGGCGCGAGCCGAGCCGTCGTCGTAGCGAGCCCGCACCGTGATCGTCGAGCGAACACCCGCGAACACGCTCGCCGACCCCGACGTCAACCCGCACCCGGTCGCAACCGGAACCTCAGGGACAGCAGGGGGCGTGAACGCACCCACAGACGTCGTCACCGACGTCGCGACCTGATTGTTCTGCACGTTCGGATCCGCAACCGACGTCGAGACGCCGGCCGTGTTCACGATCGTCCCCGCAACATCCACGCGAACCACGATCGTGACGGTGACGGTCTCGTTGAGCGCGAGCGTCCCGAAGGCGCAGCGAACCTCGCCTGCCGTCAGGGCGCACGAGCCGCGCGAGGTCGCCATCGAGACGAGCGTCACGCCGGCCGGGAGCCGGTCGGACAGGGCGGCATCCGGAGCGGGGCCCGGGCCGTAGTTCTTGACCACCAGCGTGTAGGTCAGGTTGGAGCCGACGCTGACGGGATCGGGCGCGTCGGCCTTCGTCACGCCGATGTCGGCGGGCGGCGTCGGCTTCCCGGGCACCGAGCCCGTGCCCCACGTCTTCGTCGCGATGTTCGACAGCTGCACGGTCTCCGTACGGTCCTCGTAGGAGGCCTGGATCGAGTCCGTGCCCGGCCCGGCCGTGTCCGTGTAGGTGAACGTGGCCTGCCCCGCCCCGTCCGTGTAGGACGAGCCGGTGACGCCGGCGTTCGGGCCCGAGAGCACCGTGAACGTCACCCGCGTCTCGACGATCGGCACGCCGTTCTCCTTCACGGTCGCGGTGACCGTGTGCGAGGTGCGGATCGGGTTGGTGGCGCTGTCGGGCGTCAGGTCGATCTGGCGCACCAGGCGAAGGCCTTCGCCGCGAGCGAGGATGTAGGGCACGCCACGCGTCCCATCCGGGAAGTCGCGCGCACCGGGGAGGCCTGCGCCTTCGGCGATTGCGAGCGGCAGGAAGTCCGCCGGGAACGAGTCGAACGCCTCGTGCACCGAGCAGGACCAGTTCGACAGGCTCGCGTCGGTGATCGACGTCAACGCGGGATGCGTCGCGACGATGTGGGCGTCGTTGTAACAGCCGACTCCCGTCACCGTGAACGAGCCGAACGGCGCCAGCAGCGCCACCGGCGTGCTCGGCGCCGTGTCGTGGTAGTAGCAGCTGAGGGAGATCATCATCCCGGTCTTGTCGTCGGCGTCGGCGGCGAATGCGACGGCGTTGTTCGTCACCTGGAGCCCACCCTGGGACCGGTGGTAGACCTCGTCGGTCCCGATCGTGATCACGTTGCCGTCGACGGCGGGTCCCCAGACGGCGCTGTTCGCGGCAGCCGTGATGGCGCCGCTCCCGAGGTTGATGCACGTGCGATCGCCGAGGATCAGCGCCTCGTAGGCGGCGAACTGTGCCGTCGTCATCCCGGCCCAGGTCGCGTCCGAGACGATGTCGACGCCCAGGCCGACGGCGACGGCGGCCTTCGCTTCGTCGCTGTTGGTGCCCCCCGAAACCGTCGAGTCGAGAATCAGGACCTTGCCGTTCTTCGCTGCCTGCGCCTGAACGACGCCGAGTGTTGCTACGAAGGAGAAGAGCAGGAGCGCGAAGACCGCGACCCGCGGCGCACGCCGCCTCCATCCCCCACTTGTGTTGTGCCTCATCGGTGCCCTCTCCCTGTCGGAAAACACGACCCCTCGGATGCTTGTGAGGCATGCATCGTGCGTCGCCAGGCGAGGCAATACAACCAACCGTCCGTCTAGTTCGAAAGCGCGTCTATGCAGGCGGAAAGCAGTGACTAGGCGGTTTGCGAGCCGGAAACTGCGTCGGCGTACGCGAGCTGGAGGCTCGCCGTCACCTGCTCGAAGTCGCGGGTCAGCTCGGGCGGGACCGAGCCGGCGAGGACGGGCACGAGCGCCCTGAGGGCCTCGATTGCGAGCCGCGCCTGCTCGAGGTCGCGGTGCTGCTCGTCGAGGCGGTGGAACGCGAGCGAGGACACGGTCGAGAGCGTCTGCACGAGCAGGTCGGAGACCTTGAGCTCGCGCAGCGCGTCGAGCAGCTCCCGCTCGGTGACCTCGTCGTCAGCCACGGACGGGGACGCCGGCCTGCTCGGCGTAGATCGCCTCGAGCGTCGCCCCGTCCTCGAAGCGGGCGATCTGGCGCTCGGCGGCGTTGCGCTCGGGAATCGCGAGGTACGGCGCAGCGCCGATCTCCTCGGCCAGGGGGGCGACCCACTCGAGCAGCCGCTCGAGCCGCGCCCGGGCCGACAGGACGTCTCCACGCTCGAGGTCGATCAGCTCGCCGGACAGGCCGTAGCGGATCGCGCGCCAGATGTTCTCCTCGATCAGGCGGTGCGGCTGGTCGGCGAGCGGCTCGCCCTCGTCGTACGCGCGCGCGATCCGGGCCGCCAGAGAGGCGCCGAACGCCGCCAGCGCCTGCGCCTCCCCGAGGTCGGGCTGGCCGTCGGCGATCCGGATCTCCACCGTGGGGAAGCCGAGATGCGGGCGCACGCTCCACCAGAGCTGCGTGTGCTCGGTCACGGAGCCGGTCTCGTAGAGGAAGCGCACGTAGTCCACGTACTGCTGCCACGACGCGAACGCGTCGGGGACGCCGCAGCGGGGGAAGAAGCGCGTGAAGATCTGCGTGCGCGCCGAGTGCAGGCCCGTGTTGACGCTCTCGACGAACGGGGAGCTGGCCGAGAGGGCGAGGATCTCCGGAAGGAAGTTGCGAAGGCCGTTCGTGACCGCGATCGCCCGTTCGGCGCCGCGGATGCCGACGTGCACGTGCAGTCCGAAGGTGTTGTTGCGCCACACCACGTAGCGGAGCAGCTCGTCGTTGCGGCGGTAGTGCGGCGTGTCGATGATCCGCTGGTCCTTCCAGTCGGCCCAGGGGTGCGTGCCCGTCGCGGCGAGCCCGATCCCGAGCGTCTCGACCAGGGCGTCGAGCTGCGCGCGGCGCTCGGCCATCGCCGCCGGGATCTCGGCGAACGACTCGCAGCGGCCGGTCTTGACCTCCACCTCGGAGGCGATCAGCTCGCCGACGAGGTTCGGCTCCAGCGGCGTCCCCTTCGCCGCCGCCTGCACGTCCTCGAAGCGGTTGACGAGGTCGAGCGTCGCGGGATCGAGCAGCGCGAACTCCTCCTCGACGGCGATCGAGAAGTCCGTACCGTTCTCGAACCCCTCGCGTGCCGCATCAAGCAGTTCGGCATGGCCAACCCGTTGCTCGTCACCCATCGGCGGGAGGGTAGTTGAACGGCTCCAGCAGTCGGCGCGCGACCCCGGCCCAGCTCCAGCGGCTCACGGTGGCCTTCCGCGCAGCGTCGCGCAGCGCGGTGCGGTCGGGCTCGGGCAGCGAGAGCAGCTCGGTCAGCTTCGCCGCCAGCTCGGCGGCGTCGCCGGTCGCGAAGCCGGCCAGATGCCGCAGGTGGGCCGGGTACTCCTGCTCGAGGCCGTCGGCGATCTCCGCCAGGCCCGAGTGCCGCGCGACGAGCGGTGGCGAGCCGGCTGCGGCGGCCTCCGCAGCGACCATCCCGAACGCCTCCGGGAAGATCGACGGGACGACCGTGGCGTCGGCGAGCGCGAGCAGATGGACGAGATGGCGGTGCTCGAGCGGCCCCGTGAAGAGCGTCCGCGAGCCCGCCGCCTCCTCGAGCGTCCCGCGGTAGTCGCCGAAGCCGACGACCACGGCGCGCGCGTCGACCTCGCGCAGCGCCTCGAGCAGGACATGGACGCCCTTGTTGTAGAGCAGCTTCCCGAAGTAGACGACCGTCGGCCCGTCGCCGGCGAGAAACGCCTCCAGTCGCTCTGCGTTCCCCTCGTCCGGCAGCCGCTCGTTCGCGTTCCCGGGATTCGGCGGGTCACGACGCGCCTCCTCGATCAGGCCGGCGAGCGCCTCGTCGCGCGCGCGGGGGCGCCAGTCGTCGATGTCGACGCCGGGCGGGACCTCGCGGACGCGGTCGACGTGTCCGACGACGTCGTCCAGCACGCCCCGGATGTGGGCCGAACCGACGAAGACGGCCTCCGCCTTCGCGAGCGCCTCGCGCCCCCACTCCGAGAGCCGTTTGTTGCCGCGCATCGAGTACTCGAGCTCGGAGCCGTGCGCCTTGACGGCGAAGCGGGCGCCACTCGCGGCCCCGACCGGCCCGCCGAGGAGGACGTGGTTCGCAAAGACGAGGTCGGCGGGCATGTGCGCGCGCAGCGAGGCGGCGTTCCGCTCGACCCAGTCGGCGAGCTCGGCCTGGGAGCAGTCCTGGACGAGCTTCACCTCGTAGCCCTCGTAGCGGTCGAGCACGAACACCGGCAGCAGGCCGCCGACGTCGGGCCGCACGGCGTTCGCGCCGCCGAGGTCGTGGAGCTCGGGATGCGGCTCCTGGCTGAAGACCGTGACGTCGTGCCCGGCGCGGGTCCACTCGCGCGCGAGCGCCCTGGTGTAGACGTTCGAGCCGGTGCCGCCCAGCAGGTAGCCGTGCCAGAGCAGGATCTTCACGGGCGGCGCAACCCGCAGAACGAGGGATTCGGCATCGCCGCATCCTGCCGATATCGACCCCATGCTGCGTGCGTTCCTCCTGCTCCTGAATCTCGTCGTCGCGCTCTCGTGGGCCGCTGCGGCGTCCAGCTCGGTCGCCGTGCCCGTCGCCGGTCCCGCGCCGCTCTGCGAGGACGCGGAGGCCGGCTGCGAGGACGACGAGCTCGGTCTCGAGGACGAGGAGGAGCCGATCGAGGACGAGGACTTCTCCGACGTCGACTTCGACGGAGACGGATCGGACGACTTCGAGGACGGCGACGACGACGGCGACGAGATCGAGGACTTCGAGGACTTCGACGACGACAACGACGGCGAGGACGACGCGGAGGACTTCGACGACGACAACGACGGCATCGACGACGCCGACGATCGCGACTCCGACGACGACGGCGAAGACGACACCGAGGACGGCGACGACGACAACGACGGCGTCGCCGACGCGAAGGACTGCGACCGCGACAACGACGGCCAGGTCGACTCGAAGGACCGCGACGACGACGGCGACGGGATCGGCGACGCGAAGGACCTCGACGACGACAACGACGGGATCGCCGACCGCAGGGACTTCGACGACGACAACGACGGGATCGGCGACCGCAGGGACGCGGACAACGAGAACGACGGCGTCGCCGACCTGAAGGACAGCGACGACGACAACGACTCCGTCGCCGATGCGCGCGACCAGGACTTCGACAACGACGGCGTCGCCGCGGCGAAGGACGGCGACGACGACGGCGACGGGATCGCGGACGCGAAGGACTCGGACGACGACAACGACGGTCTGGCCGACCGCCCCGACGCAGACGACGACAACGACGGCGTCCCCGACCGGCGCGAAGCCGCCGCGGCGAAGAAGCGGCGCGGCTGACCGTTCCGGACATGTCGGGGCCAGGACCCCACACGTCCCGAAGCGGCGGTCAGGTCAGGTGGAAGTAGAGCGCGTAGAGCAGCTCTACGGCAGGGTTCGAGGCGTGCACGGCCACGTCGGCGGGCACGTCGAGCAGCGCCTCCGAGTAGTTGAAGACGATCTTCACGCCCGCGTCGATCAGGTCGTTGGCGGCCTGTTGCGCGCTTTCGGCCGGCACGGCGATCACGCCGACGATGATGTTGTTGTCCCGCACCGCCTCGCGCAGCTGCGCGTAGGGCTGGACGGCGAGGTTGCCGATCGAGCGCCCCGCCTTCTCGGGATCGGTGTCGAGCACGGCGGCGATGTTGATCCCGTGCTCGGCGAAGATCGGCGAGCTCGCGATCGCCTGGCCGAGACGCCCGGCCCCGACGAGGGCGATGTTGTGCTGACCCTGCGTGCGGAGGATCTTTCGGATCTCGCCGAGCAGCGAGTCGATGTTGTAGCCGACCCCGCGCTTGCCGAACTTGCCGAAGCCGGAGAGGTCGCGGCGGATCTGCGTGGCGTTGATGTTTGTGTAGTCCGAGATCTCCTGGGACGAGATCCTGTCCTTGCCCATCTTCTTGGCCTGTGTCAGCACCTGCAGGTAGCGGGAGAGACGCGCTGCAACCCCCACCGTCAACCGATCCGCCAACTCTTCCCCCTCGTCGCTTGTAACACGCTTCGTGACATTGTGCCCACGGTCTCCCGCAGACGCCGGCGGAACCGTCAGCGGCACGCCTTCAGCCGCTGCCGGAGCGCGTCGGGCTGGACGAAGTACGTGAACGCCCGCTCGCCGTCGATCTCGACGACCGGGATCGACTCGCGGTAGGCCGCTTCGAGCTCGGGGACGCCGTCGATGTCGACCCGCTCGAAGTCGCCTGCACACACCTGCCCGACGACCTCGAGCGCCCGCTCGCAGAGGTGACAGCCCTCCGCGACGAAGAGCGTGACTCTAGGGATAGAGCCCCCGCGTCACGGTCGCCTCGGCGACTCGCCGGACCGCCAGCCCGTACGCAGCCATCCGCATGCTCGTCCCGTGCTGCTTCCGCGCCTCGATCGTCTCCTGGAACGCGCGGGTGACGATGTCGTCGAGCCGCTGGTTGACCTCCGCTTCCTTCCAGAAGTACTCCTGGAGGCCCTGCACCCACTCGAAGTAGGAGACGACCACTCCGCCCGCGTTCGCGAGCACGTCGGGGAGGACGAGGATGCCGCGGTCCTCGAGGATCTCGTCGGCCGCGGGCGTCACCGGGCCGTTCGCTCCTTCGCAGACGATCCGCGCCTTCACCTGCGCCGCGTTCTCCGAGCTGATCACCTGCTCGAGCGCGCACGGCGCGAGCACGTCGCATTCGAGCAGCAGCAGCTCGTCGTTCGTGATCGCGTCGGCGGCCGGGTACGCCTCGAGCGTCCCGTGCTCGGACTTCCAGGCGACGACTGCCGGGATGTCGAGCCCGCCCGGCGCGTGCAGCCCGCCGCCCGAGTCGGAGACGGCGATCACGACGGCCCCCTTCTCGTGGAGCAGCCGCGCGAGGTTGCGGCCGACGTTGCCGAACCCCTGCACGACCACGCGGAGCCCGTCGATGCCCTTGCCCTCCTCCTCGAGCGCATCCGCGATCACGTAGAGGGAGCCGCGCGCCGTGGCCTCCTCACGGCCGAGCGACCCGCCGATCGCGAGCGGCTTGCCGGTGACGACGCCGAGCACGGAGTGACCCTTGTTCATCGAATAGGTGTCGAAGATCCAGGCCATCACGCTCGCGTCGGTGCCGACGTCGGGCGCGGGAATGTCCTTCTCCGGGCCGATCTCGTTGATGATCTCGCTCGTGTAGCGCCGCGTCAGCCGCTCGAGCTCGCCGCGCGAGAGCTGCTTCGGGTCGCAGACGACGCCGCCCTTGGCGCCGCCGAACGGCAGGCCCATCAGCGCGCACTTCCACGTCATCCACATCGCGAGCGCCTTCACCTCGTCGCGGGTGACGGCCGGGTGGTAGCGGATCCCGCCCTTGGACGGGCCGCGCGCGATGTTGTGGGTGACGCGGTGGCCGCGGAAGACGCCGACGGAGCCGTCGTCCATCGTCACCGGGATCGAGACCTCGACCGCCTTCTTGCACTTCTCAAGGACGCGGATCAGGTTCGGGTCGATCCCGAACGTGTCGCCGACGCTGCGCAGCTGCTGGCGCGCGAGCTCGAGCGGGTTCTCACGAAGATGTGTGGGGGCTTCGGCCGTGGACATCGCAGACTCCTTCTCTCGAGGCCGCGCGGGAGTCTACCCCTCTCGCGTCAGCGGATCCTGAAGGTGACGGTCTCCGCCTCGGCGGCGCCGTCGGGCGGCACGGCGAGCACGCGAAGCCGGTACGCGCCCTTGGCGAGCGCGCCGCCGCGGGGGCCGCGGCCGGTGAGCCCGAACACGTAACGGCCGGGAAGCACGTCGCGCAGCCGCGTCACGAGACCGAGCTTCTCGCGGCCGCGCCAGAGCTCGACGTCGAGCCGCGAGAGAGGCCGGAGCTGGCGGCGGCCGGCGAGGTCGCGCACCTGCCCGGCCTGCACGGTCAGCACCGCGGGAGCCTGGTCGGAGGCCCGGAACGAGCGGGCCGAGAGACCGACGCCGCCGATCAGCGCAGACCCCCTGACGGGGAGCGCCACCGCCCACGGAACGGCGATGCGGCCGCCGCCCGAGACCTCGAGTCGCACACGTCCCTGGATCGCGCCGAGGCGTCGCGGCAGGAACGTCAGCGTGGCGGTCAGCTTCACGCGCGCGCTCGCACCGGGCGCCAGGCGCAGGCGAGCGGGGTCGGCGGCCACGGAGAGCCCGGCGATGCCCTCGGTCTCCGCGGCGACGACGACCACGATGCGGCGCGACGAGACGTTCCTGACCGAGATCCTGCGAACGGCCGTCCAGCCGGCCTTGTCGGCGGGCCCGAAGGCGACGGTGGCGGGCTCGGAGACGGCTTCGGCGGCAGCCGCCGCGAGCGGATCGAGCGCCCCGGCGCCCTGTGCGGAGACCGGGCTCCCGGCGGCGGGAACGCTCGTGCCGACGAGGGCGCCCTTCAGCGCCATCGCGTTGAGCTCGGGGCGTGCCTGGGCGAGCGCGGCCGCGGCGCCGCCCGCCAGCGCCGCTGCGGCGCTCGTGCCGCTGATCGTCGCGTAGCGGGCGGCGCGGTCGGCGTTGCGGCCCGGGTCGGCGGTCACGAGCTCGACGCCCGCAGCGGCGACCTCGGGCTTGATCCCGCCGCCGAAGGCGAGGCCCTGGGAGGAGAACGGCGCGACTTCGGCTCGGCGCCCGTTCGTACGCCACCCGGGTGCGCCGAGCGCAACGTTGACCTCGGTGCCGCGGGCCAGAGCGGAGCGCAGCGCGGCGGCGGCCGCACGCGGGATCCCGATCACGGGAACGTCGAGCCGATCGTCGAGGCCGAGCGCACCCGCCGGGACGACACCGTCGACGAGGATCGCCGCCGTGCCGGCGAGGACGGCCGCGCGCGCCTCGTCGGTCGGCCCCGAGGCCCGCGAGAGGAGCGTCGCGCGGCCGGCGACGAGGCTGTAGCCCTCATCGTCGAAGTAGCGCGCGAGCGGCGTGCCACGCGGCCCGGCCCTGGCATCGCGCCTGGGACGGGCGACCGTCAGCAAGAGCGGGCCGCGCGGCGCCGCCGCGCCTGCGAGCGCGACCTTGCGGTCCAGCAACACGCGCAGCCCGGCGCGCACGACGACGCGAACCGTCGCGGTGTCGCGGCGGAGATCCACTGCGGCGACCGTGAGGGCGGCCGGGGCGCCCCCCGGGCCGCCTATGCTGCCGTAGCTCGGCCCCGCCGGGCCCTCGTTCCCCGCCGGGACGACGACCAGCGTGTCGAGGTGGGCCGCCCCCTCGACGGCGCGGGCGAGCGGGCCGTCCGGGAAGGACGCGAACGGCTCGGTGACCCCCACGACCGCGACGCGGGCGGCATCGAGGACGTCGCCGTCGGCGTCGGGGTCGACAGCACGCTCGATCCCGGCGAGAAGCTGGTCGGTACGGCCGTAGACGGCGAAACCCCCTTCGGCGCTCGGCTGCCAGCCCGCGATCCGGATCGGCAGGATCGACGCGGCGGGAACGACGCCGCGGATCCCGCCCGGCCCGCCGCTGCCCGCGATCAGCCCCGCCAGCTGAGTGCCGTGCCGCTCCAGCCGGGTCGGCTCGTCGGGATGGGCTCGTGCGATCGCACGCCGCTCGGGGTCGAGCATGTCGAGCCCCTCGAGCAGCCGGTCGCGGATGAACGGGTGGGTGAAGTCGAAGCCCGTGTCGAGCAGCGCGACCGTGATCCCGCTGCCGTCGAAGCGCGGGATACCGAGCTCGGGACGCCGTCCGGCCCCGGGGGCGAAGGCGGCGCCGCGCAACTCGGCCGCGGAGAGGGC
>JANPKC010000148.1:0-18684 GCA_031425855.1 Actinomycetes bacterium
CAAGACGCCCGCGAGCGCGTCAGGCTCCGTGAACGTCGGCGTGCCGCCGCCGACTAAGACCGTCTAGACCTCGGAGGCGAGCAGCTCCCGCTCGAGCTCCAGCTCCGCCAGCAGCGCGTCCACGTAGCCGCCGTGCTCGCCGCCGTGCCCGGTGACCGTGACGAAGTCGCAGTAGCCGCAGCGGTGGGCGCAGAACGGGAGGTGGACGTAGAGGTGGCGCGCGCCCGGTCCAGCCCCCGGGAAGGGGGCTGCAGCGCCCCCTTCTGAAACGGTACGCGGCAACCCGTCACGCGTGGGTGACGCGGGCGTGCCGATTGCGTGCCGGCTCGCGGCGATCACTTCGAGCGCTCGTCCAGGTTGAGCACGGCCAGGAACGCCTCCTGCGGCACCTCGACGCCGCCGACCTGCTTCATCCGCTTCTTGCCCTTCTTCTGCTTCTCGAGCAGCTTCCGCTTGCGGCTGATGTCGCCGCCGTAGCACTTGGCGAGCACGTCTTTGCGCCGCGCCTTGACGGTCTCGCGGGCGATGATCCGCGCCCCGATCGCTGCCTGGATCGGGACGTCGAACATCTGCCGCGGGATCTCCTTGCGCAGCCGCTCGACGAGCAGCCGGCCGCGCTCGTAGGCGAAGTCGCGGTGGACGATCAACGAGAGCGCGTCGACCTGCTCGCCCCCGACGAGCACGTCGACGCGGACGACGTTGCCCGGCCGGAAGCCGGCGAGGTCGTAGTCGAAGCTGGCATAGCCACGCGTCCGCGACTTGAGCTGGTCGTAGAAGTCGAGCACGATCTCGCCGAGCGGCAGCTCGTAGACGAGGTGCACCCGCTCCTCGGAGAGGTACTCCATGTGGTCGAACTTGCCGCGCCGCTCGTTGTTCAGCTCCATCACGGCGCCGACGTACTCCTTGGGCACGATCACGGAGGCCTTGATGTACGGCTCTTCGGCTGCTTCGATCTCGACCGGCATGTCGGCGGGGTTGTGCACCTCGACCCAGGCGCCGTTCCGCGCTTGCACGCGATAGGCGACGTTTGGCGCGGTCACGATCAGGTCGAGGTCGAACTCGCGCTCCAGCCGCTCCCGGACGATCTCCATGTGCAGCAGGCCGAGGAACCCGCAGCGGAAGCCGAACCCGAGCGCCTGCGACGTCTCCGGCTCGTAGAAGAGCGCGGCGTCGTTCAGCTTCAGGCGCTCGAGCGCGTCGCGGAGCTCCGGATACTCGTCCGAGTCGGTCGGGAAGAGGCCGGAGAAGACCATCGGCTTCACTTCCTTGTAGCCGGGGAGCGGCTCGGCGGCGGGGCGCTTCTCGGCCGTCAGCGTGTCGCCGACGCGCAGCTTCGAGACGTCCTTGAGCCCGGTGATCACGTAGCCGACCTCGCCGGCGACGAGCGCCTTCACCGGACGGCGCTCCGGGGAGAGGAAGCCGAGCTCCTCGGCCTCGAAGCGCGTCCCCTGCGCCATCGCCCGCACGGCGTCGCGGGTCTCGAAGCGGCCGTCCACTACGCGCACGAACGCGACGACGCCGCGGTACTGGTCGTACGACGAGTCGAAGATGAGCGCGCGCGCCGGGGCGTCCGCCGCCCCGTCGGGAGCCGGGATCCGCTCGACGATCGCGTCGAGCACGTCCTCGACGCCCTGGCCGGTCTTCGCGGAGATGCGGAGAACGTGGTCGGGGTCGTCGCCGATCAGGTCGGCGACCTCCGCCGCGGCGCCGTCGGGATCGGCCTGCGGCAGGTCGATCTTGTTGACAACCGGGACGATCTCGAGGTTGTTCTCGATCGCGAGGTACGCGTTCGCGAGCGTCTGCGCCTCGATCCCCTGCGCGGCGTCGACGACGAGCAGCGCCCCCTCGCACGCCTGCAGCGAGCGCGAGACCTCGTACGTGAAGTCGACGTGCCCGGGCGTGTCGATCAGGTTCAGCTGATGCCCCTTCCAGAGCACGCGGACCGCCTGAGCCTTGATCGTGATCCCGCGCTCGCGCTCGAGCTCCATCGAGTCGAGCAGCTGCTCCTTCATGTCGCGGTCGGCGACCGTGTCGGTCGCCTGCAGGATGCGGTCGGCCAGCGTCGACTTCCCATGGTCGATGTGGGCGATGATCGAGAAGTTGCGGATCTTGTCCTGGTCCATGCGTGGTCAGCCTTGGCGCGAACGGCCTCGCAGGGAGAGTAGCGTCGCGAGCTCGCGCACCCGGAGCGCGCGGCAGGCGAGGAGGTAGGCCACGCCTCCGGCGACCAGCGCCGTGCCGAGCGAGCCGAGCTGGCCGAGCACCGAGCGGCCGAGTGCGTCGTCGAGGCCCCACCAGACGCCGTAGGCGACGGCGGCGAGCAGTCCGGACGCAAGCGTGACGAGCAGGAACGACCGTGCCGTCTCGCGCAGGTCGAGCGCGCCGGCGCGGCGCCGCAGGGCGACGAAGAGGAGCACGACGCCGGCGATGTTCGCGAGCGAGATCGCGAGCGGGATGCCCCAGACGCCGACGCGGTAGAAGGCGGCGTAGAGCGCCGTGTTCAGGACGACGACGGCCAAGGCGACGAGCGTCGGCACCCAGGGCGCCTGGAGGCTGAAGAAGCCGCGGTTGAGCATCAGCATCATCCCGTTGAAGGTCAGGCCGAGCGAGAACGCGGCGAGGGCGCCGGCGACGACGTGCGTCTGGTCGGGCTCGAACGCGCCGCGCTCGTAGAGGATGCGGACGATCGGCTCGGCGAGGACGGCGGACATCACCCCGGCCGGGATCAGCATGAAGTTGATCTGGCGCAGCCCCGTCGAGACGGTCGACCGGAATCCGCCCAGGTCGCCGCGCGCGGCGAGGCGGGCGAGCGACGGGTAGAGGATCGTCGCGACGGCGACCGAGAACATCCCCTGCGGCAGCATGTAGACGCGGAAGGCCTTGTCGATCGCGTTCGGCGCGATCGTCGGGTCGATCAGCTTCGAGGCGAAGACGGTGCCGATGACCGCGTTGACGTTGATCAGGCCGAGCCCGAGCATCACCGGGCCCATCAGCTTGAAGACCTGCTTGACGGCGGGGTCACGGACGTCGAGCGCGAGCCGGAGCCGGCCGTCGAGCCCGCGCAGCCACGGCAGCGGCAGCAGCAGCTGGATCACCGTTCCGGCGACGATCGAGCCCGCGTAGACGTAGAGCTTGCCGCTGTCGGTGTCGGCCCGCGGGACGCCGACGACGAGGCCGACGATGATCGCGAGGTTCCAGAAGACGGGCGTCAGCGCCGGGATCGAGAACTGGTCGTAGCTGTTCAGGATCCCGGTGACGATCCCGAAGAGGCCGATCAGGACGACGATCGGGAAGAGGATCTGCGAGAGCGTGACGGCGAGGTCGTCGTATGCGTCCGTGAGCGGCGGCATCAGCACCGGCGCGAGGAGGACGAACAGCGCGGTGATGCCGCCGACGATCAGCAGGAAGAGCCAGAAGACGGTCGAGGCGACCCGCCAGGCGCGCGCCTTCTCCCCCTTCTCGAGCAGCTCGCTGAAGACGGGGACGAACGCGGACGAGAGCGCGGCGTCGGCGACGAGGGCGCGGACGAGGTTCGGGATCTGGAACGCGACCGTGAACGCGTTGATCGGGCCGCGGGCACCGAAGTAGTTCGCGGCGACGATCTCGCGGACGAGCCCGAGGACGCGCGAAAGCCCCGTGGCGGCCGAGAAGATGGCCGTCGACCACGCGAGCCTGCGTGCCTGGGCCCGCGTCTCCACGGACCCGAGTATAGGAGCGGGGGTCTGCTACGATTCCGCGCGCCCGCCCAGCCTCCGTGGCTCGAGTGCGGGTCTTTCTCCGACATGGCGAACATTCAGCAGCAGAAGAAGCGCAACCGGATCTCCGAGCGCCAGCGGGAGGAGAACCTCCGCTACCGGTCGACCGTCAAGACGCTGACGAAGCGCCTCGAGGCGGCGGTGTCCGACGGCGACAAGGACAAGGTCGTCACGGAGCACCTCGAGCTGACACGGATGATCGACAAGGCCGCGTCGCACGGCGCCCTGCACAAGAACACCGCCGGCCGCAAGAAGTCACGCGCCGCACGGCTCGTCGCCGGCGACTCCGCGGCCTAGCGCTCGACGCTGAGGTCGATCAGGGCTCGCTGGAGCTCGAGGTCGGGCGCGAGCTTGCTTCCACCCTTGAGCGCGTGGTCGAGGCCGGCCAGCCGGACGACGGCGCTGCGCAACTCGTCCTCGGAGAAGTTCGCTGCCTGGCCGAAGACCTTCTCGACGTAGAACGGGTGGCGCTTCAGGGTCGACGCCGCGTCTCGCGCGCGGACGCCCTCCGCCGCGAGCCGCTGGCAGCGCCGCATGAACGCGAGGTGGTTGCCGAGCGCTCCGGCCATCCGCGGCGCGGTGTCGCGGCGCGGACGTCCCTCTCGGTCGAAGATCGTCTCGCTCGCCTCCAGCGTGCGGCCGGTGTCGCGCTGCGCCCAGGCATCGGTGAGCGCGAACGTCGGCGTCTCCGCGACGGCGGCGACGAGCTGCTCGACCTCTTTCTCTCCGATCGGCTCGTCCCCGGCCCAGAGCGCGAGCTTGTCGACCTCGTTCGCGAGCTGGTGGAAATCCTCCCCGACGAGCTGGACGAGCGCAGCGACGGCCTCGGGCTCCGCCCTGGCGCCGGCCTGCCTGAAGCGCTCTGCCACCCACGCGTCGGCCCGCTTCTTGGCGACGTCGAAGGCAAGGACGTCACCGGCCTTCGCGCAGGCCTTGGTCAACGGCGCGTCCTTCTTCAGCTCCTCGGCGACCAGGGCCAGCACGGTGCCGGGAGCCGGCGAGGCCAGGTACTCCTCGATCGCCTTGACGTCGGCCGCCTTCCAGCCGCTGGCGAGCCTGCCCTCGTTGTTGCGCCGCCCGTCGACGGCCTCGACGAGCACGAGCCGCGCGTCGCCGAACAGGCTGCCCGCATTGCAGAGGGCGGCGGCCGCGGCGCCCGACACCTCCTGGGCGGCGACGATCTCGGTCGCCTCGGGCTCAAAGTGGCGGCGGAGCCTCGCGAGGGCGGTCTCGATCTTCGGCCGGTCGCTGCCCGTGAGCAGGTAGACCGGCTTGAGCGCGGGCGCGTCGGCCATGCCGCCACCCTACTCAACGGTCGGTCCGCACCGAGATCCGCCGGCCGTCCGACTCGACGACGATCCGCCCGTCCTCGTCGGTGCGGTACAGCGCCAACCCCGGGCTCTCTCGGAGCGCCGCAAGCGTGGACGGCGTCGGATGGCCGTAGTCGTTGCCGCGACCGCAGGAGATGACGGCGACGGCAGGGCGGAGCTCGCGGAGCTCGGCCGCGAGCCCTGGATCGGCCGAGCCATGGTGCGCGACCTTGAGGATCTCGACGCTCGCCGAGCGCAGCCGCGCCGTCACCTCGGTCTCCGCGTCGGCGGTCAGCAGCGCGTCGACCCGGCCGTAGGACGCGAGCAGGACGACCGGGAGCAGGTTCGGGTCGTCGGCGGCGGTTCCCGCCCGGTCCGGCCAGAGGGTGCGGAGCCGGAGCCGGCCGAGCCTGAAGCCGTCGCCGGCGCGCGTCTCCACGACCGGCACGCGCCGCTTCGCGGCCTCCGCCAGCGCAGCTCGCTCGAACGGCCCGGACACAGCGAGCCGCGGGTCGAGGACGCGATCGACTGCGAGCCGGCGCAGGACGGTGTCGGCGCCGCCGACGTGGTCGCGCTGCGGGTGGGTGAGCACGAGTGCCGAGAGCCGCCGGACGCCAAGGCCGCGCAGCTGGCGCGCCACGTCGGCCTCCGGCGGCCCCTGGTCGACGAGCACCGCCCCCTCCGGCACCTGGAGCAGGATCGAGTCGCCCTGTCCGACGTCGAGAAACGTGATCCGCAGGCCGGTCGGCGGCGGCAGCCGCGCGTCCGGCAGGAGCTGCCAGGCGAGCAGCGCCGGAACGAGGGCCGCCGCGCACGCGACCGGGAGCCGGCGCCGCCACGGGGGCAGGCGCTGGAGCGCCAGCAGCGCGACCGGCGTTCCCAGGAGCACACATACCGCGGCTCCGGAGCCGATCTGCGCGAAGGGGAGGTTGCCGATCACGCCCGCACAGGCCGCGATGTACGCGGCCAGCCAGCCGTTCACCCAGCCGAGCGCCAGCGCGGCCGACGGCAGCAGCGGCTCGATCAGCGACCCGACCAACGCGATCCCGAGCAACGGGCCGATCGCGAGCGTGACGAGGACGTTGGCGGGCAGCGAGTAGACCGGGACGCTGCCGAACTGGATCCAGAGGATCGGCGCCGTCGCCGCGCCGCACGCGGTCGAGACAGCCAGCGCGTCCCGCAGCCAGTCCGTGAGCGGGTAGCCGTCGAGCGCGGGCCGGAGTCGCGGCAGCAGCAGGAAGATCGAGCCGACCGCCGCGAACGAGAGCTGAAAGCCCGGCTCGAGCAGGCTCGCGGGAGTCCAGGCGAGCAGCACAACCGCGCCGAGCGCGAGAAAGTGCCAGCGGTCGCGCGGCCGCGAGAGCAGCCACGCCAGGGACGCGAGGCCGCCGGCGACGCCGGCACGGACGACCGACGGCTGCCAGCCGACGGCCAGCACATAGCCGACGATCGCCGCGATCGCCGCGACCTCGGCCGCGAGCCGCGGGATCCCGAGGAGCCACGCGAGGCCGAGCACGCCGAGGGCCAGGAACGTGATGTTCTGCCCCGACACGGCCAGGAGGTGGTAGAGCCCGGAGGCCTTGAAGTCGCCGCGGAGCTCGTCCGTGAGCCCCTCGTCCTCGCCCAGCACGATCCCGGCCAGCACGGCTCGCCGCTCACCTTCGAGCGCAGGCGCGATCGCTCGCGCGACGTGCACACGGAGTCGATCCGACACGCCTCCGACGCCACCGCGCCGGCCGACGATGTGCCAGTCGCGCCCGCGCAAGACGACGTGGACGCCGCGCCGGGCAAGCCAGCCTCGCTCGTCGAAGCCGTCTGCCGGCCCGCGCGGGGCCAGCACGGTCGACCGTAGGGAGAGGACGGCGCCCTGGGGCGGCGAGCGGCCGAGCGGCAACTCCAGCAGGACCCGCTCGCGAAGCGACCTGTCCGCGAATCGCCGCACCTCGGCCGGCACGCGAAGCGCGAACGTCGACGTCCGCACCGGCCCGGTCACGACCGCGGTGACGGCCGCCGACCGTCCGAGCTCGGGCAGGAGCACGCTCTCGTCGAGCGCGTCGAGGCGAATGCTTCCCCACCACCAGCCCGCAAGCCCGATCGCGACCGCGTACGCCGCCAGCCGAGCGCGCGGGCACAGGGCCGCCGTGAGCGCAGCCGACGCGAGCGCGATCGCCGTCAATGCCGGGGCACGGGCGGCGTTCGCCAGTGAGAGGCCGAGGCACCCCGCGACGACGAGCAGCGTCGGCCACGAGCGCGCAATCACGGCGAGACCGCGTCGCGTAGCTGCTCGATCCTGGCCGGGCCGATGCCCGGGATCGCGTTGAGGTCGTCGATCGAGCGAAAGCCGCCGTGCTGCGCCCGATAGTCGAGGATCTTCTGGGCGGTGACCGGCCCGATGCCCGGCAGCGCGTCGAGCTCGGCGGCCGTCGCCGAGCTCAGGCTCACGCGGGTGCCGGCCGCCCCGGCCCCCGCCCCCGGGACCCGTCGCGGCACGAGCACCTGCATCCCGTCGGCGACCGGCGCGGCGAGATTGATCGCGGCGGTGTCGGCCGATGCGGTCGCTCCGCCCGCACGGGCGACCGCATCGGCGACGCGTTTGCCCTCGGCCAGCCGGTTGCGCCCCGGCCGTCGGACGGCGCCGGCGACTTTGACGACGCGCTTCGGCGCCGCGGCCGGCGACTCCGCGACGAGCGCCTGGACGGGCTGCTCGGCGGCCGCACCCGCGCCGGCCAGCGTGCGCCCGGCGACGGCGAGCAGCGCGAGCGCGGCGACCGCCAGGACGAGCGCCCGCCGGCGCGACACGGGCAGGGAGGGCATGTCCCGAGCGTGCCGACGAAACCGTCACGGAGGGTCAACACCCCCGCAACGATTGTGTACCAATCGGAACGCGACCGTCTGCCGTTCCCGGCGCGAGGGCGCCGGAGCCCGGCTCCGCCGGGCGGGAGGCGCCCGCCCGGGAGCGTCAGACGACGAAGTTGACGAGCTTGCCGGGGACGACGATCGTCTTCCGCGGCTCGCCGCCGTTCAGGTGCGCCCGCACCTTCTCCGACGCGCGCGCCAGCGCGACGAGCTCGTCGTCGGAGATCGAGGCCGCGACCTGCACCCGGTCGCGCAGCTTCCCGTTCACCTGCAGCACGACCTCGATCGTCTCGCGCTCGAGCATCGCCTCGTCCGCGACCGGCCACGGCTGCTCCCAGAGCCGCTCGCCGCCGAGCCGCTGCCAGAGCTCCTCCGCGACGTGCGGGGCGTAGGGCTGGATCAGCGAGACGGCGGTCTGCGCGGCGAAGTGCGCGTCGCGGCCGCCGGGATCGCGGGAGATCTCGTTGACGAGCTCCATCACCGCGGAGATGCCCGTGTTGAAGGCGAAGCGGCGGCCGACGTCGTCGGTCACCTTTGCGATCGTCTCGTGCGCCTTGCGCGCGAGCGCGCCGCCTTCGGGCTCGCCCTTGGGCGCCTGCTCGGCGACCTCGTTGACGACGCGCCAGAGCCGGCGCACGAACCGCGCCATCGCCTCGGCCGCCTCCTCGGTCCACTCCATGTCCTGGTCGGCGGGCCCGAGGAAGAGGATGCAGAGCCGCACCGCGTCGGCGCCGTGCCGCTCGACGACGGCGTCGGGGCTGGCCGCGCTGCCCGAGCGCTTCGAGATCTTCGTCTTGCCGCTCGTCACCCAGCCGTTCGAGAAGAAGCTCGCGAAGGGCTCGCGGAAGCCGATGTAGCCGAGATCGTTCAGGACCTTCATCCAGAACCGGGCGTAGATCATGTGCATCGTCGCGTGGTCGACGCCGCCGATGTAGAGGTCGACCGGGTTCCAGTAGTCGACCTTCGCCCGGTCGAACGGCGCCTCGTCGTTCGCCGGGTCGCAGTAGCGCAGGAAGTACCAGGAGGAGTCGACGAACGTGTCCATCGTCTCGGTCTCGCGCCGCCCCTCGCCGCCGCAGCGGGGACAGGCCGTCCGCACCCAGTCCTCCGCCTGCGCGAGCGGCGGCCGGCCCTTCGGCTTGTAGTCCTCGATGTCCGGCAGCACGACCGGGAGCTCGTCGTCCGGCACCGGCACGATCCCGCAGGCGTCGCAGTAGACGACCGGGATCGGGCAGCCCCAGTAGCGCTGGCGCGAGAAGCCCCAGTCGCGGAGGCGGTAGTTGACGGCGAAACGGCCGCGACCCTCCCGCTCGAGCCGCTCGACGATCTGCCGCCCGCCCTCCGGGGCAGGCAGGCCGTCGAACTCGCCCGAGTTGACGAGCGTCTCACCCTCGGCGTGCTGGAGGTACGGCGCGCTCTCGTCCACCTCGCCGGCCGTGGGCCGCACGACCTGTCGCACCGGCAGCTCGAACGCGCGCGCGAAGTCGAAGTCGCGCTGGTCGTGCGCCGGCACGGCCATGATCGCGCCGGTGCCGTAGTCGGTGAGGACGTAGTCGGCGACGTAGACGCGGATCAGCTCGCCGTTGACCGGGTTGACGGCGTGCAGCCCGGTGAAGACGCCGGTCTTCTCCTCCGCCGCGGCTCGCTCCTCGGTCTTCTTCGCGGACGCGCGGCGGACGTACGCCTGCACCTCCTCGGAGTCGATCCGCGCCACCAGCTCGTGCTCGGGCGCGAGGACGAAGAAGGTCGCGCCGAAGAGCGTGTCGGGGCGCGTCGTGAAGACGGTGATGTCCTCGTCCCACTCCTCGATCCGGAACACGAGCTCGGCGCCGTCCGACCGGCCGATCCAGTTCCGCTGCCGCGCCTTGATCGACTCCGGCCAGTCGACCGTCTCGAGGTCGTCGAGGAGCGCCTGCGCGTAGTCCGTCGTCCGGAAGAACCACTGCTCCATCAGGCGCGATTCGACGAGCGCGCCGCAGCGCTCACACGTCCCGTCCGCGAGCACCTGCTCGTTCGCGAGCACGGTCTGGTCGTTCGGGCACCACTTCACCGGCGCCCCCTTGCGGTACGCGAGCCCCCGCTCGAGGAAGCGCAGGAACTGCCACTGCTGCCAGCGGTAGTAGGCCGGGTCGTGCGTCGAGAGCTCCCGCGACCAGTCGATCCACCAGCCGATCCGTCGCATCGAGGCCCGGATCGCGACGATGTTCGCCTCGGTCGTGACGCGCGGGTGGCCGCCACGGGCGATCGCGTTGTTCTCGGCCGGGAGCCCGAACGCGTCCCAGCCCATCGGGTGGAGGACGCGCATGCCGTTGCGGCGGCGGAAGTGCGTCGCGACGTCACCGATCGTGTAGACGAGGAGGTGGCCGAGATGCAGCGAGCCGGAGGGGTACGGCAGCATCTCGAGCACGTAGCTCTTCGGCGTGTCCGGGGCGGCGAGGTCGGACGGGTCAGCGACCTCCCAGGCGCGTGCGTCCGCCCAGGCCTGCTGCCACTTCGCCTCGATCGCCTTCGCGTCGTACCGCTCGCTCATCACCGTCTCCGGGTACAAAAAAGCCTCTCGCTCGAGAGGCCCGTCGGAAGCTCTCGCGGCTCCTCGCCGCGCCGGCTTCCTGCTCTAGGAAAGAAGCTGCTTCACTTGCGCGCATGCTAGCACTGTTCCCCGGCGGAACCAGGATCGCCGCAGGCGTGCTGGAGCTCGACGGGATGCCCGCGACCGGGCTTGCGGAGCGGTTCGGGACGCCGCTCGTGGTCTACGCCGAGGGGGCTCTGCGCGAGCGCGCGCGGATGTTCCGGCGCGCCGTCCCGGAGGCGCTCGTCGTCTACGGCACGAAGGCGTTCCCCAACGTCGCGCTGATGCGGCTGCTCGCCGAGGAGGGGCTCGGCGCGGACGTCTCGACGCTGGGCGAGCTCGCCTTCGCACGGCAGGCGGGGATCGCCGGCGAGCGCCTGCTCGTGCACGGGAACAACAAGTCGGACGAGGAGCTGCGCGCCGCCGCCGAGGCGGGCGCTCTCGTCGTCCTCGACGCGCCCGACGAGCCCGCGCGCGCCGCGGCCGCAGGGGTGCGGCGTGTCCTCGTCCGCGTCACCCCGGGCGTGGAGGCGGAGACGCACGAGGCGATCCGCACCGGGCACCGCGGCTCGAAGTTCGGGCTCGACGAGGACGACGCGGTCGAGGCCGTTCGCGCCGCGCTCGGCTCCGGGCTCGACGTCGAGGGCCTGCACGTCCACGTCGGCTCCCAGCTCGCTGACGTGCGCGCGCACCTGCTCGCGGTCGCGCTGCTCGCCCAGTTCGCCGACCGCTGCCGCGCCGAGCTCGACTGGATGCCGCAGGTCGTCGACATCGGCGGCGGCTTCGGGATCCGGCACGTCCAGGCCGAGCTCGAGCCGCCGGTGGAGGAGCTCGTCCGCACCGTCGCGGCCGCCGTGGCGCGCGACTGGCTGATACGCGGGCTGCAGGCGCCGCGGCTGATCGTCGAGCCGGGCCGCGCGCTCGTCGGCCCGGCGGCGTTCACGCTCTACCGAGTCGGAGCAGTCAAGCGGGCGGGCGAGCGGCGCTACGTCGCGATCGACGGCGGCATGTCCGACAACCCGCGTCCGCAGCTCTACCAGGCGCGCTACGCGGCGCTGCTCGCGAACAGGGCGGACGAGGAGCCCGACGACGTCTTCACGATCGCGGGCAAGCACTGCGAGTCGGGCGACGTCCTGATCGAGCGCGCCGAGCTGCCCGAGCCGCGGCGCGGCGACCTGATCGCCGTCCCCGCAACCGGCGCGTACACGCTCGGGATGGCGTCGAACTACAACGGCATCCCGCGGCCCGCGGCGATCCTCGTCGGCGGCGGCGACGCGCGACTGATCCGCCACCGCGAGACCGTCGACGACCTGCTCGCGCGCGAGGTCTAGGCGCGGCGCCGCAGCTCGGCCTCGACGTCCTCGAGCCCGATCCCCCGCGCGGCCAGCAGCGCGTACGCGTGGAAGACGACGTCCGCGACCTCCTCGACCAGCCGCTCGTCCGACTCGCCGGCGCCCGCGAGCGCCGCCTCGAGCCCCTCCTCCCCCACCTTCCGCGCCGCGAGCACCGGGTCGTCGAGCAGGGAGACGACGTAGGAGCCCTCGGGCCGCTCGCGCTCGCGCTCCTTGATCCGGCGCCAGAGCCAGGGCGCGAAGCACGACTCCGCGCCGGTGTGGCACGCAGGGCCGGCCGAACGCACGCGCAGGAGGATCGCGTCGCCGTCGCAGTCCTCGCGCAACTCCTCGACGGCGAGCGTGTTGCCGGAGGTCGCCCCCTTGCGCCACAGCTCCTGCCGCGAGCGGCTCCAGAACCACGCCTCGCCCGTCTCGCGCGTCCGGCGCAGCGCCTCCGCGTCCATCCACGCGAGCATGAGCACGCGGCCCGAGCCCGCGTCCTGCACGATCGCGGCCGTCAGATCCGGACGTTCCATCCCGCCTCCCGCAGCTCGGCCTTCAGCTCGGCGACGCGCTCGGGCCGCTCGTGCACGATCGAGGCGACGAGGGCGGCCTCGGCGCCGGCCGCGAACGCCTCGGCGAGATGCCGGCCCTCGCCCGCGCCTCCCGAGGCGATCACCGGCGCCTCGACCGAAGCGGCGATCGCCCCCGTGAGCTCGAGGTCGTACCCCTGCCTCGTCCCGTCGGCGTCGATCGAGGTGACGAGCAGCTCGCCAGCGCCACGTGCGACGGCCTCGCTCGCCCACTCGCGCGCATCCGCGTCCCGCTCGTTCCGGCCGCCGTGCGTGACGACGCGGCCGCACCGGGCGTCGATCGCGCAGACGACTGCCTGGGAGCCGAACTCGTCCGCGAGCGCTGTCAGCAGCCCCGGATCCTCGAACGCGGCGCGATTCACCGCCACCTTGTCGGCCCCGGCGCGAAGCAGGGCGCGCGCGTCCTCGAGCCCCGCGACGCCGCCGCCGACGGTGAACGGGATCGTCAGGCGCTCGGCCGCGCTCTCGACGAGCCCGAGCAGCGGCCCCCGGCCCTCGACGCTCGCGGCGATGTCGAGGAAGACGAGCTCGTCGGCGCCGGACTCCGAGTAGCGCTCGGCCAGCTCGACCGGGTCGCCGACGTCGCGGAGATCCCGGAAGCGCACGCCCTTGACGACGCGGCCGCCGGCGACGTCGAGGCAGGGGATCAGACGCTTCTTGACCATCTCAGCGCGTTCTCGAGCACGCGGGAGCCGGCGGCGCCGCTGCGCTCGGGGTGGAACTGGACGCCCGCGAGCAGGCCCTTCTCGACGGCCGCGACGACGGGGCCGCCGTGGTCGACGACTGCGGTCGCGACGTCGTCGTCGGGCTCGGCCGCGTAGCTGTGGGCGAAGTAGACGTCGCTGTCCTCGACCCCGGCGAGCAGCGCGGACGGCCGGCGCGCTGCGAGCGTGTTCCAGCCCATGTGCGGTACCGTCCGCGCCCGCAGGCGTCGGACGGGCCCGCGGAGCAGCCCGAGCCCCGCGCCTCCCTCCTCGCTCTGCTCGAAGAAGAGCTGCAGGCCGACGCAGATCCCGAGCACCGGGCGGCCCGCGGCGACTCGCTCCCGCACGGCGTCGGCGAGCTGCCCGAGGCCTGCGGCGGCGCTGGCGACATGGCCGACACCGGCGATCACGACGAGCGGCGCCGCGAGCACGTCGGCGGCGTCCGGGCTCACGACCGGCCTGGCCCCCGCCCGCTCGAAAGCGGAGCAGACGCTGCGCAGGTTGCCGGCGCCGTAGTCCGCGAGCACGACCCTCACGCGAGCCCCTTCGTCGAGCGGACGCCGTCGCCGGTCACGGCGCACGCCTGCCCGAGCGCGCGCCCGAGCGCCTTGAACGCGGCCTCGGCGACGTGGTGGTCGTCGGCGCCCGCCGAGGCCACGTGCAGGGTCAGCCCGGCCTGCAGCGCCAGCCGCTCGAGCGCGTGCGGCAGCAACGAGGGAGCGAGGCCGCCGATCCGCTCGCCCGCGAACGCGAGCCGGATCTCGGCGTGCGGGCGGCGGACGAGGTCGACGGTTGCGGTCGCCGACGCCTCGTCCATCGGGATCGTCGCCGTGCCGTAGCGCGCGACCCCCTCACGCGGGCCGAGAGCCTGCGAGAGCGCGTCGCCGAGGGCGGCGAGGACGTCCTCGACCGTGTGGTGCTCGTCCACGTCGAGGTCTCCGGACGCAAGGAGCTCGAGGTCGAAGCCGGCATGGAAGGCCCAGAGCGTCAGGAGGTGGTCGAGGAAGCCGACTTCCGTCTCGACGCGGGCGCGGCCGGCTCCGTCGAGGTCGAGCGAGAGCCGCAGGGCCGTCTCCGAGCTCGTGCGGACGACGAAGGCGTCGCGGCCGGGTGAGGGCGCCGTGCCCGCGCCGAGCGCAGCGAGCAGGACGTCGTTCTCGCGCGGACGCCGCAGCGTGATCCGGATGCCCTCGGCGAGCTCCCGCACGACGATCCCCTGCTCCGCGAGCCGCGCGCCGAGCGGCTCGCCCGTGCGGACTAAGACGAAGTGGCCGTGGCCGGGCGGGCTGTCGTGGCCCGCCGCCACGAGCGCCTCCTGGACGCGACGCCGCTCGGCGAGCGTCTCCTCGACGTCGAGCTTCGGCTCGCGGAGCGCCGCCGCGGCGAGGCGGGCGGCCGGCGCCGAGATGCTCGCCGGCGGCCGCCGCAGCTCGAGCTCGGCGGCGACCTCCGGCGTGGCGACAGCCCAGCCGACCCGGAGCGCCGCGAGGCCGAACGCCTTCGAGAGCGTGCGCAGGACGATCAGGTTCGGCTGCTCGTCGAGCAGCGGGATGCAGCTCGCGCCCGCGTACTCGAAGTAGGCCTCGTCGACGACGACCGCGGCGTCCGGGTGCGAGCGGGCGAGGGCGGCGATCTCGGCCGGGTCTCGCAGCTCGCCGGTCGGGTTGTTCGGGTTGCAGACCCAGATCAGGGCAGCGCCGCCGGGCTCCGCCTGCACGTCCGCGCCCTCGAGCTCGGTGACGATCCGGTAGAGGCCGTACGTCGGCGGCTCGATCGCGGCGGCACGGCCCGGGGCGAGGTAGGTGCGGGCGCAGATCGCGATCAGCTCGTCTGCGCCGGCGCCGACGACGACCTGCTCCGGCTCGACGCCGCAGTACGCCGCCGCGGCTTGCCGCAGCTCGGCGTACGCCCCGTCCGGGTACTCGTGCAGCCGCGCGAAGCTCTCGCCGAGCGGCACCTGCGGCACGCCGGGGACGGGCGGCGTGTTCTGGTCGAAGCGGAGGACCTGCTCGGGCCGCAGGCCGTGACGCGCCGCCACCTGGGCCGACGACGGCGCCCACGCGTAGGCGCGAAAGCCGTCCGGCAGCGCGACCGCTCTCATGCCGGCTCCAGCGCGGCCGCGTGCAGCTCGAGGCCCTCGAGCCGGGCCAGCGGCAGCGCGATCTCGCGGGCGCGAGCCAGCCCGGCCTCGCTCGCCCGGACGACCTGCACCGGCTTCAGGAAGGTCTCCAGCCCGACGCCCCCCGAGCCGCGCGCGAGGCCGCCCGTCGGGAGGATGTGCGTCGCACCGGCCGCGTAGTCGCCGACGACGGCCGATGTCCGCACGAAGACCGTGCCTGCGTTCCGGACTCGGTCCGCCAGCTCCTCGGCGCCGTCGAGCCAGAGCTCGAGGTGCTCGGGGGCGTACGCCTCCGCGAGCTCGAGCGCCTCCTCGGGCGACCCGGCCTCGCGGATCGAGACGTTCTCGTGGCCGGTGACGAGCCCGCGGACGGCGTCGCCGAGCTCCCGGTCGAGGCTGAGCAGGATCGCCTCGCTGTCGGGCCCGTGCTCGGCCTGGGCGAGCAGGTCGGCGGCGCAGCGCCGGGGATCGGCGGTCCCGTCGGCGATCACGACGACCTCGCTCGGCCCTGCCGGCAGGTCGATCCCGACGCGGCTCGAGACGAGCAGCTTCGCCGCCGTGACCCAGCGGTTGCCGGGACCGACGATCTTGTCGACCGCCGCGATCGTCTCCGTCCCGTAGGCAAGCGCGGCCACCGCCTGGGCGCCGCCGACCGCGTAGACCTCGTCGATCCCGAGCGCGTGCGCGGCGGCGAGCGTCGCCTCGCCGGGCCGCGGCGTCACGACCGCGATCCGCTCGACGCCGGCCACCTGGGCCGGCACCGCCGCCATCACGAGCGACGACGGGTAGGCGGCGCGGCCGCCGGGGACGTAGACGCCGACCGACGAGAGGGGGATCCAACGCCGCTCGGCCAGGACTCCCTCGACCGCCTCCATCGACACGTCCGGCGGCCTCTGGGCAGAGCTGAACGCGGCGACGGCAGCGGCCAGCGCCCGGATCGCGGACAGCGCCTCGGGATCCAGCCGCGCCGAGCGGAGCCGCTCGGGCGCCACCCGCAGCGCCGGCCGCTCGCCGTCGAGCCGCTCCGTCCAGTCGAGCAGGGCCGCGTCGCCGCGCTCGCGCACGTCCGCGACGATCTCGGCGGCTCGCGGCAGCACCTCCTCCAGCCCGCCGCCTCTCATGCGACCAGCCGCTCCACCGGCAGCACGAGGATCGAGGACGCGCCCGCGGCCTTCAGCGGCGCAAGCAGGTTCCAGACGTCGTCGGCGTCGACGGCGGCGTGCACCGCGACCTGGCCGGGCTCCGCGAGCTCGATCACCGACGGCGCGCCCATCCCCGGCAGCAGCTCGCTGATCTGCCCGAGCGCAGCCCGCGGCGCGTTCATCATCAGATAGCGGCGCCGTCGCGCGGCGACCACGCCGGACACCATCAACTCGACGCGATCGACCAGCTCGCGTCGGCTCGCAAGTGCCGCGTCGCCCGCGATCAGCACCGCCTGCGACTCGAGCAGCGTGCCGAGCAGCCTGAGCCCGTTCGCGCTCGCGGTCGAGCCGGTCGAGACGAGATCGACGATCGCGTCCGCGAGCCCCAGGCGTGGCGCCGCCTCGACCGAGCCGGACACCGGCACGAGCTCTGCCTGCACTCCGCGGGCGGCCAGGCAGGCCCGGGTCGAGGTCGGGTACGCGGTCGCGATCCGTAACCCGGCCAGGTCGGAGAAATTCGACGGCGCGGCGTCCTCCGGCACGGCCGCCTGCAGCGTGCACCGGGCGAAGCCGAGCTCGGCGAGCGTGACGACGCTCGCCTCCGCCTCGGCGACGAGGTTCGCGCCGGTGATGCCGAGGTCGACGACGCCGTCCTGCACGTACTCCGGCACGTCGTGCGCGCGCACGAGCAGCAGGTCGACGGGCGCGTTGGCGCAGGGAACGAGCAGCGCGCGCTCGGTCGCCTCGAAGCTGAGGCCGGCATCGGCGCAGAGGCGGAGCGCCGGCTCGGCCATGCGCCCCTTCGAGGGGACGGCGATCGTGAGCCGGCCGTTCGAGCCGGCGCGGGTGAAGCCGTTTCGCTCCACCTAGCGGCGCTTTCGCTTCGCGTGCGCGCGGTCGAGCGCGATCCGGTAGCCGCCGGTGCCGTGCCGCAGCCACTGCGCGACGCGGGTCACGGTCGCCGTGCTCGTCGGGACGCGCCCGGCGATCTCGAGATACGGCACGCCGTCCTCCAGCAGCTTGACCGTCTGCCAGCGGTGCGCGAGCGCCTCGAGCTCCGGCAGCGTGCAGAGGTCGCGGAGAAAGCGCTGCACCTCGTCGCGGCCGCGCAGCGAGAGGATCGCGTCGGCCAGGTCGTCCAGCCCGGAGAGCGGCTCGACGTCGCGATCGAGGTCGGTTGCCATATCAGCATGATAGCATGCTACCATGCACGCTCGCTCCTTCCATGTCTACCCGGCGATCGACGTGCTCGACGGCCGGGTCGTGCGCCTGGAGCAGGGCCGCCGGGAGCGCGTGACGGTCGAGGGCGGCGACCCCGTCGACGCGGCCCGGCGATTCGCGGCCGAGGGCGCGACACGGCTGCACCTCGTCGACCTCGACGGGGCCTTCTCCGGCTCGCCCGACCTCGATCTGGTCGCGGGCGTCGCCGCTACGGGCGTGCCGGTGCAGGTCGGCGGCGGCTACCGCACCCTCGAGCTCGTCGAGGCGGGGCTCGAGGCCGGCGCGGGACGGGTGCTCGTCGGCACGGCCGCTCTCGGCGGGACATTCCTCGAGGACGCCTGCTCGCGTTTCGGCGAGCGGCTCGCAGTGGCGATCGACGCGCGCGACGGGCGGGTCGCGCTCGACGGCTGGACGAGCGAAGCGGCGACGACGCCGCGCGAGCTCGCCGAGCGCTGCGCCGCAGCGGGGGTCGCCCGGCTGGTCGTCACGGCGACCCGGCGCGACGGGACACTGGGCGGGCCCGACCTCTCGCTGCTCGAGGACGTGCTCGCCGCAGGACTGCCGGTGGTCGCAGCCGGCGGGATCTCGTCGCTCGCAGACATCCGGGCCGTGCGCGCGCTCGGCTGCGAGGGCGCGATCGTCGGCAGCGCGTTCTGGCTCGGACGGCTCGGCGTCGCCGACGCGGTTAGCCTGGAGGCGTGACCGCGCCGCCGCCGAGCATTCGCTACACCGACGAGAGCGAGGTCGGGTTCGGCTGGATCGAGGCCGCGCGTGTCCAGCGCACGTCACACGCGCTGGCGGCCGACGGACGGGTCTGGATCATCGACCCGATCGAGGGCGACGGTGTCGACGCGCGCATTCGATCGCTCGGCGAGCCGGCCGGCGTGCTTCAGCTGCTCGACCGCCACAACCGCGACTGCGCGGCGTTCGCATCCCGGCTCGGGGTACCGCTGCACGTCGCCCCGCAGAGCCTTCCGGGCACCCCGTTCGAGCTCCTCCGGGTCCGCCGCCACCGCTGGTGGCGCGAGGTTGCGCTCTGGTGGCCGGAACAGCGGCTGCTGGTCTGCGCGGACGCTCTCGG
>JANPKC010000149.1:0-2543 GCA_031425855.1 Actinomycetes bacterium
TGAAGACGCGCAGGTCGTAGAGGCCGTCGGCGAGCGCGGCCGTGTCGAAGGGAGCGCCGAACGGGGCGGTCGTGTCGTCGGCGATCTGCGTCCAGGTTCCGGCGTTCGCCGGGCCGACAGAGAACTCGACGCGGACGGCTCCGCCGCCGGTCGTCGCGCTCAGCGAGACGGTGCCGGAGAGCACGGCGCCCGGATCGGTGAGGGTGACGCTCGGGCCGGTCGAGTCCACGGTGACGGGCACCACGGCCGTGGTGCGGACGTTGCCGGCAGCGTCGGTGATCAGCGCGCGGATCTCGGTGGCGCCGTCGGGCGCCGGGGTCGAGTTCCAGACTCCGTCGTACGGAGCCGTCGTGTCGCTCGCGACGGTGGTGAACGTGCCGGCGCCGAACTCCTTGACCTGCCACTCGACGAGCGTCACCCCCGAGCCCGAGGTGTCCGCCGCGGTCGCGGCGAGCGCGACCGCGGGACCGCCGACGGTCGCGGCGGCCGCGGGTGCGGTGACGCTGCCGGTCGGCTGCGTGCGGTCGACGAGGACGGTGCGCGGTGCGCTCGTGGTCACGTTGCCGCCGCCGTCGGTCGCGACCGCGATCAGCTCCCACTGCTGCTCGGCCGCGGGCGGCGTCGACCACGTGAAGCCGAACGGCGCCGTCGCGTCCGAGCCGATCGCGGTGCCGCTGCCGGGGTCGCCCACGGGGCGGTAGCGGAAGACGACGTTCGCGGTGTCGGCCGACGACGAAGCGGTCAGGTTGACGCTCGCGCCGACGGCCGCGCCCGGATCGTCGAGCGTGACGACGGGCGCGTCGTTGTCGACGTTGACGGTGCTCAGGGCCGAGGTGGTCTCGTTCCCCGCCACGTCGGTGACGACGACCCGTAGCTCGGCCGGGCCGTCGGCGAGCGTCGTCGTCGCCAGGGCCTGCCGATAGGTCGAGCCGACGACGGGCGCGGTCTGCGTCCCGAAGACGCTGTAGGCGCCGGCGCCGGAGGGCTTGACCTCGAAGCGGACGGCCGAGATGCCCGACGCGGGCGGGACGGCTCCGTCGGTCGCGCTCGCATCGACCGCGATCGCGCCGGAGACGTAGGTGCCGCCGATCGGGGCCGTGACCGAGCCGGACGGGGCGGTGTTGTCGACCGTCTTCGGGAGGCCGGGGAGGAGCGTGTTGGCGACGTTGCCGGTCGTGTCGGTGACGACCGCGCGCAGGTCGTAGGGGCCGTCCGCGACGAGCGTCGTGTTCCACGACGCCTCGTACGGCGGCGCGATGTCGGCGGCGCCCACGTTCGACCATGCGCCCGCTCCGGCCGGCGAGAACTGGAACTGAACCGAGCTGACGTCGCCCGACGCGGTCGAGTACGTCAGGTTCGCGATCCCGCGCAGGTAGTCGCCCGGGTCGCCGCCGGAGCCGCTCGGCGCGGTGGTGTCGATCACGACAGTGACGCTCTTCAGCGACTCGACGTTGCCGACCTCGTCGGTCGAGAAGAACTCGACCAGGTGCGCTCCGTCGTTCGAGTGGTCGCCGGGGGCGGGGACGACGGCCGCGGCGCCGACCTGCAGGCTGCCGCCGTCGACACGGTAGGAGATGACGCTGACGCCCGAGCCGCTGCCGTCGCTCGCGGAGAAGCTGACCGTGACCGGCGCGTTGCTCGGGGTGCCCGGAGCGAGCGAGGCGGTCGTCGCGGGCGCGGTGTGGTCGACGAGGACGGTGATCGCGGCCGACGTGAAGACGTTGCCCGCGTTGTCGGTCGTCCTCACGCGCAGGTCGTAGCTGCCGTCCGCGACCGCGTCGGGGCCGCTCGCGGTGTTCCAGCTCGCGGCCGTCGCCGTCCACGTGCCGGCGCCCGCGGGGCTCCGCTCGAAGACGACCGTGGCCACGCCCGAGCCGCCCGCGTCCGCGGAGTTGCTCGTCAGCGCGACCGGGGGCACGCCGATCTCGGCGCCGTTCGCGGGTGCGGTGATCGAGCCGGTCGGGAGCGTGTTGTCGATGCGGATCGTGATCGGGGCGGAGGTGAAGGCGTTGCCGGCGTTGTCGGTGGTCGTGACGCGCAGGTCGTACTGACCGTCTGCGACGGAGGTCGTGTCGAAGCTCGCCGCCTGATTCGTCCAGGAGCCGGCGCCTGCGGGAGAACGCTGGAACTGGACGGTGGCCACGCCCGAGCCGGCGTCGGACGAGTCGCTGGTCGGAGCGATCGTGCCGCGGACGTTCGCGCCCGCGGCCGGAGCGGTGACGGCGCCGGTCGGGAGCGTGTTGTCGACACGCACCTGGATCGAGGTGGAGGTGAAGGCGTTGCCGGCGTTGTCGGTGGTGGTGACGTGGAGGTCGTAGAGGCCGTCGGCGACGCCGGTGGTGTCGAAGCTGGCGGCCTGGTTCGTCCAGGTGCCGGCGCCCGCGGGTGATCGCTCGAAGGGGACGGTGGCGACGCCGGAGCCCGCGTCGGCCGAGTTGCCGGTGAGCGTGATCGTGCCGCGGACGTTCGCGCCCGCGGCCGGAGCGGTGACGGCGCCGGTCGGGAGCGTGTTGTCGACACGCACCTGGATCGAGGTGGAGGTG
>JANPKC010000150.1:0-7571 GCA_031425855.1 Actinomycetes bacterium
TCGAGGGCGATGCGCAGGTCGGGCTCGCGCCGGAGCCTGGCCGCGAACGCGACCTCGTCCAGCTCGATCCCGAACCGTTCCCGCAGCAGCTTCAGCTGCCGCAACTGGAGAAGCTCGACGGTCCCGTAGATCCGGTAACCGGCCGCGGTCCGTTGCGGGACGACGAGGCCGACGGTCTCGAGATACCGCAGCATCCGCGCCGACCAACCGGTCTCGGCGGCCGCATCCGCGATCGTCAACGCCTCCACGGCGCCAACCTTACCATGATCCTGTGAAGGTTGTGGCCTAGGCTTCCCGCCGATGCGCACGGCCACGTTCGCAGCTTCCGCAGTCTTGTCCTTCGGCCTGACGCTGATCGTCCTGACGCTCGCGCCGCTCCCGGCCGAGGCAGTCGCCGCGAGCCTGCTCGTCCTGGTGGTCGCGATCCTGTGCCTCGGGGTGGTCGCGTTGCTCGCGGCGATCCGGGGCGGGCCCGACGACCTCTGGGTCGACCGGGTGCCGCTGGTCGTCGTGCCGCCGCTCGCGGCTCTCACCCTCTGGTCGCTGAGCGTGCCGGGCGCGGACATCTTCGCAGCGGCCATTGCCGTCTTCATCTGGCTCGTCGTCGGCGTCGTGCTCGTCGTTCGCGTGCTCACGCTGCTTGCGCGGGCGCCTGTTCGGCGCGAGCCGCTCGCCCTCTGGACGGGCGCGCTCACCGTCGCGCTACTCGTCTTCGCCGCCGGGGTGTGGGACGTCTCGCTTCGGGCGCGCTTCGAGCTCAGCGAGAATGCGATGAACGAGGTCGCGCGCGAGGTGATCCGAGGCGAGCGAGACCCCGAGACGATCGAGCGGATCGGCCTGTGGAACGTGGACAACGTGCGACGCGTCGCGGGTGGAATGCGCTTCACGGTTCGCAACGCGGGCTTCATCTCCCCCACCGGCTTCGCGTATCAAGCGGACGGGCGGCCGCCCTATGACGGCATCGGCGGGTTCCGCTACTACCGGGGAGGCTGGTACATCTGGGAAGGCGGGTCGACCTAGGGCTCGGACGTCCCCTCGCGGCCGTAGTTGTCCTCGAGCCGGACGACGTCGTCCAGGTGCGGCGTCGAGACCTCGAGGATCGTCGTGTCCTCGATCGCGGTCACGCGGTGGACGGTGCCGGGCTCGTAGTGGAACGCGGCGCCCGCCGAGATCACCTCCTCGTTCAGGACCGCCTGCCCCACATCGCCGAGCTCGAGCCTCGCCCGGCCGGACTGGACGAGCCACGACTCGTCTTTCTCGTTGTGGAACTGGAGGCTGAGGGAAGCGCCCGCCTTCACGAACAGCACCTTGCCGCAGTACACGTCCGTCAGCGCCCAGATCAGCTCGTGGCCCCACGGCTTCTCGACCTTGCGCACCGAGAAGGCCCAGCGGTCGAGCGAGTCGAGGTTCGGGGAGTCGATGCTCACGAGAACGACACCGCGCCCGCCGCAATCGTCTCGTCCGCTGCGATCCGCATTCCGTGGTCGAGCATATTCCTGTCACCCACCCTCGCGCCAGGGCCGACAACGCAGAGCCCGCGGACGTCGCAATCGGCGCCGAGCTCCGCTCGCTCGCCGACGATCGAGCCGGCGACGTGGGTCCGCGGCCCGACAACGGCACCGGCGCCGATCACCGACGACTCGATCGAGGCGCCCTCGCCGACGACGGCGCCGGCGCCGATCACGGCCAGGCTGCCGATTCGAGCTCCCTTGCCGATCCGCGCGCCCTCGCCGACGAAGACCGGCGGCACGAGGCGCGCCTCGCCCGTCTCGGCTCCGGCGGACACGAGCGTGTAGTCGGCGCCGAGCCGGTCGCCGATCTCGGTGACGAAATTCCGCTCCAGCACGTCGCGGTGCGCCTGGAGGTAGGCGTCGGGCGTGCCGATGTCGAGCCAGTAGCCCGGGAGCGCCACGCCGAACACCGCCTGCTCCTCGACGAGCTGAGGGAAGACCTCCCGCTCGATCGAGACCGGCCGTCCGGGCGGGATCAGGCCGAGCACATCGGGCTGGAGCACGTACATGCCGGCGTTGATCAGGTTGGTGTCGATCTCCTCCGGGCGCGGCTTCTCCAGGAAGCACAGCACGCGCCCGTCGTCGCCGTGGACGCGAACGAGCCCGTAGCGGCTCGGATCCTCGACCGGGGTGAGCAGGATCGTCGCGCGGCAACGCCGCTCCCGATGGAAGTCGACGAGCGCGCCGAGGTCGGTCTCGCGGAGCGAGTCGCCGTTGAGGGCGAAAAACGGCTCGTCGATCCCCTCGGCGGCGAAGCGGATCGCCCCGCCCGTGCCGAGCGGCTCCTCCTCGACCCTGTACTCGAGCCGGAGCTCGCCGTACCGGTCGCCGAAGTGCTCCTGGATCTGGGTCGGCAGGTAGCCGCAGGAGATGATCGCGCGGGTGACGCCGAACCGGCGCAGGTGCTCGAAGGTGTAGGCGAGCTGCGGCCGGTCGACGAGGGGCAGCATGTCCTTCCTCGTCCGGTCTGTGAGCGGCCGCAGGCGGGTGCCGAGGCCGCCGACGAGGATGACGGCCGGCAGGCTCACGCGGAGGGGCGGCCGATGCTCTCGTACGCCCAGCCGGCGTCGCGCATCTGCTGGGGGTCGAGCATGTTGCGGCCGTCGACGAAGACGGGCCTTGCCGTCGCCGCGGTGCCGCGCGCCTGCGCCCAGTCGACGTCTGCGAGCTCCGGCCACTCGGTCACGAGCACGGCGGCATCGACGCCGGCGAGCGCGTCGGCGACCGTCTCGACCTGCTCGACGCCCGGCAGGTCGTCGATCGTGGCAATCGGGTCCCAGGCGCGCACGTGCGCGCCCTCGGCAGCGAGACGGCCGGCGAGCACGAGGCTCGGCGCCTCGCGGATGTCGTCGGTGTTCGGCTTGAACGCGACGCCGAGCAGCGCCACGGTCTTGCCGCGCAGGCTGCCCAGGTGCCGCTGCAGCTTCCCGATCACGCGGCGCTTCTGCAGCTCGTTGACCTCGATCACCGCGTTCAGGAGCTGGAAGTGATAGCCGGAGTTGGCGGCGAGTTGCTTCAGCGCCAGGGAGTCCTTCGGGAAGCAGCTCCCTCCGTACCCGATCCCCGCGCGGAGGAAGCTCGGGCCGATCCGGCGGTCGAGCCCGACGCCCTCGGCGACCCGCACGACGTCCGCACCCGTCGCCTCGCAGACGTTGGCGATCTCGTTGATGAAGCTGATCCGGGTCATCAGGGCCGCGTTCGCGGCGAGCTTGATCATCTCGGCCGAGGCGACGTCGCAGCGCACGACCGGCCCGTCGATCCCGGCGTGGAGCGCCTCGACCGCGTCGCCGTCGGCCGCGTCGAAGGAGCCGACGACGATCCTGTCCGGATGCTGGAAGTCGCGCACGGCGGTGCCCTCGGCCGTGAACTCCGGGTTCGATGCGTAGCCGACGTGGCCGAGCCCGCGCTCGTCCAGCCGTTGCCGCACCTTGGCGCCCGTGCCGACGGGGACGGTGCTCTTCATCACCATCACGGCACGGCCCTCGAGCCCGCTGAGCTCGTCCACGACCGTCCAGACCGCGGAGAGGTCGGCGTCGCCCGAGTAGGTCGGCGGCGTGCCGACCGCGACGTAGAGGAAGTCCGCGCCCCGCACCGCCTCGGCGACGTCGAGCGTGTAGGTCAGCCGCTCCACGTTCCGCTGCAGCAGCTCCTCGAGCCCGGGCTCGTAGATCGGCACCTCGCCGGCGCGCAGCCGCTCGATCCGGTCTGCGACGACGTCGCGCACGACGACGTCGTGCCCGAGGTCGGCGAAGCACGCACCCGTGACGAGGCCGACGTAGCCGGCGCCGAAGACAGCGACTCTGCTCACGGCCGGTGAACCTACCTACTTGACGGCCGAGAGCGGCTTGAGACCCTTCGCGATCGCGAGCATGGTCTCGTTCGAGAGCGAGTCGAGGAGCGTGTTCACGACCCAGTAGCTCGCCCCGCCCTGGCGCAGCACCACCATGTGCAGCTTCGGGCCGGTGTAGTGGAGCTCGTAGCGGCGGCCGCCGATCGAGCGGACGAAGTTGCGCTCGGAGAGCACGGGCGCGTCCTCCCAGTCGGTCATCTGGACGCCCCAGTACTCGTTCGCACCGGTCTTGTAGGTGAGCCGGATCGTCTTGTGCTCGCCGTCCGGGTCGATCCGGTACATCCGCACCGGCCGCTCGCGGTCGATCCACGAGGAGCGCTCGAGCACGGTCGGCACCATCACCTTGAACGGCACCTTGGGGGCACGCTCACGGAGGTACGCCACGGACGCGTCGGCGCCGGGGGCGACGTTCGCCTGCTGCCGCTGCGGCGTCTTGTCGACCGGCGCCTCGGCCAGGGTGCCGTGGAACGTCTGCCCGACGATCACCGTCAGCATGGCGCCGTTCGAGAGCGCGCCGACGGCAGCGTCGAGCGCCACGACCTCGTCGGTGCCGAAGAGCGTCGCCACCTTCTTCGCCGCCGCCTCGGCGCCCGCCTGGGCCTTGTCGTAGTGGATGCGCGTCTTGAAGTACTCCCAGTTCGGCGCGTTCGCGTTCTTGCCGTCCGGCGGGTAGACCATCTGGTAGCTGCGCTGCGAGAGCAGATAGCTGGCGGTGCCCGCCGACCCGGTGACGCCGTTCCCGTTCAGCACCGTGATCGTCGTCTCGCGCGGAGCCGGCGCCTTGGCAGCGGAGGGCTTGGGCTTCTCGTTCAGCGCCACCTGCGTCGCCTTCTGCGGCGACTCGATGTCGGGGTGCGAGAACTCCTGGACGGCCTTGTCGATGTTCGCCTCCGGCGCGAGGATGTCGAAGCCGGACGTCTCCTCCAGCCCCTCGATCTTCGACTGGAAGAAGTGGCCCGGCGGGAGCGAGTAGGCGAAGAGCGCGTACTCGAGCACGGTCTTGCCGTCGAGCTCCGAGTTGCCGCCGACCCCGACCTCGACGTTCGAGGTGATCGTCTTGATCACCTTGGGCAGATCGAGTGGCCCGGCGCTCGCCTTGATCTGATCCTTGAAGGCGCGGACGAACAACTGCTGGCGCGCGACGCGGTAGAGGTCGGAGTCCGTGTGCCGGTAGCGGACGAAATCCAGCGCCTGGTAGCCGCCGAGCTTCTGGTAGCCCGGGAAGAGGTTGATCGTCGCGTAGCCGAAGTCCCCGCCGCGGTCGTTGAAGTAGCGCCGGTCGACGTCCATCCAGACGCCGCCGACGGCGTCGACGAGCTGCCGGAAGCCGCGGAAGTTGACGGTGATCAGGTAGTTGACGGGCAGCCCGGTCAGCTTGCGCACGGTCTCGAGCGTCCCCTTGGTGCCGCAGGTGGCGTAGGCGTTGTTGATCCGCGCGCCGAACGGCGCCTTGCCGGGACAGTGGATCTGGACGAACAGGTCGCGCGGGAACGACATCATCGAGATCGACTTCGTCTCGGGATCGGCGCGGACGAGCATGACCGTGTCGGAGCGCGACTGGACGCCCTTCCCCTCCCCCGCGCGCTTGTCGTAGCCGACGACGAGCGCCGTCGCCGGTTGCCCGGGCAGCGCCACGTCGAGCCGCTTCGCCGCGATCTTCACGTCTGGCGTCGACGCGACGACGTCGGAGACGCTCTCGTGGAACCAGAGGTAGGCGCCGCCGGCCGCGGATCCGACCACGACGAGCAGCGCGACGCCCGCCCATGCGAAAGCCGTGCGGACGAAGGCCCAGCGCGAGCGCGGGGGTGCCTCCGGCTGGCGGTAGATCGTGATCGGCGAGAGTGCGCCGGGCGGCAGGACGGCCCGTTCGTTGCCGTTCACGGCCGCGCCGCGGCCAATACCTCTCTTCAACGTCGTCCGCATACGCAAGGCGCGGGTTCGGCACCCGCGCAGTGGTCAGGATAGCCGCTGGCTAGGTCGTCGCGGCCCGGACGGACGCGAGCGCCTCGGCGAAGAACGCGTTCTCCTCCGGCGTCCCAACCGTGATCCGAAGCGCCCCGGGGGCGCCGAACGCGCCCATCGGTCGAACGATCGCACCCTGGCGCAGCAACGCCTCGAACAGGGCCGGCGCGTCGTCACCCACCTCCACGAAGAGGAAGTTCGCGACCGCCGGGCCGGCTGGCTCGAGGCCGTGCTCGCGCAGCGTCCGCGCGAGCGTCGCGCGGCCTTCTGCCGTGAGTCGCCTGCGCTCGGCGAGCTCGGTGGCGCCGTCGATGCTCGCGAGCGCCGCGACTTGGGCCTGCGTGCTCACGTCGAAGGCGCGACGGGTCTTCCCGATCGCCTGGATCACGTCGGCAGGGCCAACGCCGTACCCGACGCGGAGGCCGGCGAGGCCGTAGATCTTCGAGAACGTCCGCAGCACGAGCACGTGCCGGCCCGACCGGAGGTACTCGGCGACGCCATCCGGGTAGTCGGGCCGGTCGATGTACTCGAAGTAGGCCTGGTCGAGCACGGTCAGCACGTGCTCGGGCACGCGCTCGAAGTACGAGTCGAGCTGCCCGCGCGTCGTCATCGTCCCGGTCGGGTTGTTCGGCGTAGCGATATAGACGAGCTTCGTCCTCGGCCCGATCGCGTCGAGCAGCGCGTCCAGGTCGTAATGGTCGTTCGCGAGCGGCACCTTCCGCGGCACCGCACCGAGCTTGAGCGCGTCGAGCGCGTAGCTGATGAACGACGGCCAGGCCGTCACGACCTCGTCGCCCGGGTCGAGCGCGGCGAGGGAGAGGTGGCCGATGATGGCGTCCGCGCCGGCCCCCGTGATCACGTTGGCGGCATCGACGTCGTGGCGCTCGGCGATCGCGTTGCGAAGGTGGAAGGTGCCGCCGTCCGGATAGCGGTTCAGCGAGCGGGCGCTCCGCTCGAGGCGAGCTTGACGACGCGGTCGAGCCCGAGCTCGCGCTGCACCTCCTCCTCCGGCTTGCCCGGCTCGTACGGGACGAGCCCGTCGAGGGCGGCGCGGAACAGGCTCATCGCGGGCCTACTCGCCGGCGGGCGGCGGCAGCTCGTCGTCCGAGCTCTTGCGCCGCCAGAACCAGAGCAGGCCGCCGAGCGCGGCGGCCGCGGTCGCGATCGCGCCCTTGTTCGGCCGCTTCGACCCCTCGACCGTCCCCGGCACCGCGTCCTTCGCCTTCTTCTTGAGCACGCGCTTGGCCACGATCCAGGTCAGCCAGCCCGTGAGGGCGTTCCGCTTGTTGAAGATGCTCATCGCCGCAGGCTAACACCACCCGCGAATGTCCGTTCCGGCCATGTCCCAGGGACTGTCCCTGGGGTGGAGCCGAAAAAACGAGCCGCCCCCTCTGCGGCAAGGGGGCGGCTCTGGGAGAAAGGCGGGGCCGGCGGGCGGCACGGCCCCTATGTGGGGACGAGGGCACGTCCTTGGCTATTGAGATGCCGCCCCTGCGGAAACCTTGCGCGAACTCGTGTCGCTAGGTCTGGGCCGGCGCCCGTTTCTTGTTCGGCAGGTGGATCGCGCGGCCGAGCGCGACGAGCCCTGCCAGCACAAAGCGACTTTCAGGTTGTCCAGTGTCCAACCAGTCGTTCCACACTATCAGCATTCATACAAGGTGCAAATCTCACACTGGTTGACATGTCAGATGTCCGCCCCGCATTTGCGTAAGCTACTCTGACTCACTCTCACCTGGGAAAGTTGTTTG
>JANPKC010000151.1:0-6195 GCA_031425855.1 Actinomycetes bacterium
AACGGCAGCTACGCGAACGGCGTCGCCACCTTCAAGGTCAGCAAGGCCGACCTCGGCGGAATCGCGAAGTTCACTTTCTGGGCCGACTCCTTCCAGGTCGACGCGAACGGGAACGTGATCGCCGAGGACACGTCCCCCGACGGCACGGAAGCGTACGGGTACACGTTCACGAAGCCGCTGACGCTGCGGGCCGGAACGACGACCACTGTCCCGGTGAAGCCGGCGGCGGGCAAGGCGTTCGCCGTTCGCGTGCGCGTCACGCGAGGCGACACCGGCGGCCCGCTGACGACCGGGACGGTCACGTGCGCCGTCCGGGTCGGCACGCTTCCGCTCCGCGCCACCGGGCGCGTCAGCGGCGGCGTCGCCACCTGCAACATGCGGATCCCCAAGACCGCCAAGGGCAAGCTCCTGAAGGTGACGATGAAGGTCACGCTGCAGGGCGTCTCGGCGACGAAGGCGTACTCCGCCCGGATCAAGTAGCTGGCCGACGAGCGCGGGGGAGGCGGAGCGCCGCCTTCCCCGGCCGTCGCTCAGATCAAGGCGTCGCTCAGATCAGGCGGATGCCGGTGACGCGGCGGATCTCCTCGACCGAGGAGACGCCGGCGAGCGCGAGCCGCATGCCGTCGTCGCGGAGCGTCGTCATTCCCTGGCGGACGGCGGCTGCGAAGATCTCCTCCGCCGAGCTCTCGACGAGCGCGCGCACCTCGCCGTGCACGGGCATCACCTCGCGGAGCGCGACGCGGCCCGCGTAGCCGGTGCCCTGGCACTTGACGCAGCCGGCGGCGGCGTAGAGGACGACCTGGTGCGACATCGTCGCCTTGGCGACGCCCAGCTCCTCGGCGTCGGCCGTGTACTCGCTCCGGCAGTGGACGCAGAGGCGGCGTGCGAGCCGCTGCGCGACGACGGCGTTGAGGGAGCTGGCGAGGAGGGACGTGTCGACGCCCATGTCGCGCAGCCGCGCGATCGCGCTGGCCGCGTTGTGGGCGTGGAGCGAGGTGAGGACGAGGTGCCCCGTCATCGCCGCCTGGATCGCGATCGAGGCCGTCTCGGGGTCTCGGACCTCGCCGACCAGGAGCACGTCGGGGTCGGAGCGGAGGATCGTCCGGAGCCCGCTGGCGAAGCTGAGGCCGCCCTTGACGTCGACCTCGATCTGGTTGATCCCGTCCAGCCGGTACTCGACCGGGTCCTCGATCGTCATCACGACGCGGTCGCTCCGGTTCAGGTGGTCGACGGCGCCGTAGAGCGTGGTCGTCGTCCCCGAGCCGGTCGGCCCGCAGACGATCACCGTCCCGTACGGCTGCTCGATCGCGGTCAGGAAGGACGCCTCGGCGTACGGCTCCATCTCCAGGCGGGCGATCGAGGGGCGGTGGTCGCCGCCCGAGCCGAGGATCCGGAGCACCACCTGCTCGCCGTGCGTGGTCGCGAGCACGGCGATGCGCATGTCGATGTGGCCGGAGCCGAAGAAGGCGGTGACGCGGCCGTCCTTGGGCGCGCGGCGGTCGGCGATGTCGAGCTTGCCCATGATCTTCAGGCGGCTCGTGACCGCCGGCTGCATGTGCCGCGGCACGACGGCGAGCTCGCGCATGACGCCGTCGACGCGGATCCGGACGACCATGTCCTCGCGGCGCGGCTCGAAGTGGATGTCGGAAGCGCCTTCCTCGAGCGCCGTCGTCAGGAGCGAGTTGACGAGGTTGATCGTCGGCGTGCTGGAGGCGAGGTTGCGGATGTCGTTGATCCGCTCCTCCTCGGGCGCGTCGTCGTCGCCCTCCTCGGTGATCAGCTGCAGTGAGCGGCGGTAGGCGCGGGCGATCGCGAGGTCGATCTGGCCGCGCTCCGCCACCGCGATCCGGAAGTTCGAGCCGAGCGCGAAGCGGAGGTCGTCCGCGGTCGCGAGGTTCGTGGGATCGGTGACGGCGAGGAGCGGTGTCCCGTCCTCGAGGACCCTGAGCGGGAGCGCCTCGTAGCGGCGGGCGAGCTCCTCGGGCAGGAGCGCGACCGCGCTCCGGTCGAGCTGGGCGGCGTCGAGGTCGACGTACTCGAGCTCGTACTGCTCGGCGAGCGCGCCGGCGATCGCGCGCTCGGTCGTGAAGCCGAGCTCGACGACGATCTCGCCCAGCCGCTTGCCCGTGGACGCCTTGTGCTCGAGCGCGCGCTGCAGCTGCTCCTGGGTGAGGATGCGGCCGTCGACAAGCAGCTGGCCGAGCGGTATCCAGTTGAGCCCGGGGGCGGGAGTGCTCACGCGAGCGTTATCGGCCGCAGCGGCGGTTTTCTCGACCCCTGGAGGCGAAAGCCGAGCGGGTGGGCGGAGATGCCTCCGCCCACCCGGTTTGGTGGCTAGCCGGCGCGGAAGCGCTTCGGCTTCGTGAAGGCGCTCTGGTTGCGGTCCTCGTCGAGGGCCGCGACCCGCCAGTAGAGCCAGGGTGAGCTCTTGCCGCGGGAGGAGAAGCTGCGGTCGAGCTCGGGGGCGTACGTGGTCGCGTCGGTCGTCGCCCGGTCGGAGACGCGGCCGAAGTCCGGCCGTTCCGAGACCTGGACGAGGTACTCCTGCGCGCCCGCCTTCGGACGCCAGCTGAAGTGGACGCTGCGGCCGCCGCCCACCGTGCGGGCCCCGGCCGGCCTGCCGAGCGTGCGCGTGAACGGCTTCGTCTTCGACCACGGGCCGGGAACCGTTCCGTACCGGCCCTTGGGGAAGTTCGCCCGCACGCGCCAGCGGAAGACGCCGGTGCCGGTCATCTTCGTCGCGGTCAGGGCTGCTGCGCGCAGGCCCTTGAAGTCCTTCTGCGACCCGTCCGGCAGGGCGACGTGCATGTCGTAGGTGACGGCGCCCTGCACCGGCTTCCACCGCCAGGTCGGGATGAAGTCACCCGCACGCTCGCCGCCCGCCGTGTCCGGTGCGGCCAGCTGGTAGCGGAAGACGCGCGTCTCCGACCACGTGAGCCCGACGGCCTTCTCGTCCTCGGCCCGGACGCGCCAGTAGAGCGCGACGTCGGCGGGGTAGCTCGTGTTCGCGGTGTACGAGATCGAGGCGGTGCTGACGTCGTCGAGCAGGTTGCCGAAGTCGTCCTCGCGCGAGACCTGCAGGTTGTAGCGGCGTGCGCCCTCCACGGCCGTCCAGGTGAAGGCGGGCGGGCCGCCGGCGCCGGCGCGCGCGGCGGGGGTGAGCAGGCGCGGCGGAGTCGACTGCTTGTCGAACTTCGCCGGTGCCGCCGAGAGCGGGTCGCCGACGGCGCCCGAGCCGTTCCAGCCCGAGGCGGGCAGGACGGCCCAGTAGTACGACGTCGTCTCGTCCGGATAGGTGATCGGGTTGTCGCCGTAGCGCGGGGCGTAGGCGCGAACCTGCGTCCAGCCGTAGTCGATGATCGTGTGGAACTCGGGGTCCTTGGCGATCAGCACGAACCAGCTGCCGGCGTTGAGGCCGCCCCAGGTGAAGTACGGCATCGAGGTCCGGCCGGTCTGCGGGCCGTAGTAGTCCCCTCCGGCGATGTAGCCACGGCTGCAGTTGAGCGTGCAGGGGTAGCCGGCGAAGGTGAACGCGACCTGCTCCGGGCCGTTCAGGTAGGCGAAGTCGCCGTAGACCTCGGCCCGGTTCGAGTCAGTGTCCGACTTCGCCCGCACGCGGACGCAGTACGACTGCCCGGCGACGAGGCGGGCCGGGTCGTCCTGCGGCCGGAACTTGTCCGGGTAGGGAGCGGGGGCGCCCAGCCGGTAACCGAGCGGCGTCCAGGCCGTCGTCGCGGTCGTGACGCGCCAGTGCTCGAGCGTCGGCGCGCTCCAGTCGCAGAATCCCTTGTGCGGCACGACCTCGACGAGGTAGCTCGAGGCGCCGGGGACATGGTCCCAGACGACGAGCGGCGTCTGCGTCGGCCCGGCCGGAGCGGGGTCGTTCCGGTTGTCGCGCATGTGCAGGTTGGAGATGCTCGGCCGGCCGAGCGCAGCGGCCTTGTCGAAGACCTTCTCGAACCGGCTCGCGTCGGCGCTGCCGGGGTTCCAGACGCCGACGTTGCCTTCGACGTCGATTGCCCGGACGCGCCAGTAGTAGGTGTTGTCCGGGAGCGGCTTGGTCGGGGCGTGCGACGTCCCGATCACCGGGGCGTCGCAGCACACCTTCGAGCCCGGGGCGAAGTCGCGCGAGTAGCTGACCTCGACCTCGTAGCGGGCGGCGCCGGCGACCGGCTGCCAGGAGAACTGCGGGTCGAACGTCTCGGGCTCGGCCCGCAGGTCGGTGAGCTTGGCCGTCGTCTGCGAAGGCCATTCCCAGACGAACGAGGCGATGCGCGACTGCGCGCCGCGGTTGCCCTTCGCGTCCAGCGGGGTGACGGCCCAGTAATAGGTCTTGCCCTTGCCGCCCGCGGGCGTCAGCGAGGGGGCGAAGCTCGTCCCGGCCGTCTCGACCGGCTTGTCGTCGACGAGCGACGCCAGATCCTCGTCGGTCGCGAGCGACACGAGGTACTTGGCCGCGCGCGGGACCGGCGACCACGAGAGCGTCAGCGGCTGCGCCGGGAAGGAGACGCGGGCGCCGCCGACAGGGCCGCGAAGCTGCGGGGCGGCCGTCCAGGTCTTGCGCACCGAGCGCGCAGGCGACCAGCCGGAGACCTGCCCGGCCTTCGTGACGGCGCGGACGCGCCACCAGTAGGTGCCGTTCGGGACCGCGGTCGTGATCGTCGCCCGCGTGTTCGCCGTGTCGAGGCGGGTCCGGCGCAGCCCGGGGATGTTCGAGTTGAAGCCGCGGTCGGCGGCGATCTGGAACTCGTAGCTGTCGGCGCCGCGGGCGGCGCGCCAGACGAAGGGCGGCAGCTCGGGGTTCGCGGCGCCGCTCGGCGGGCCGGAGGGTCGTGGCGCTGCAACGCCGCCTGCCTCGACCGCGCCTGTGAGCGTCAGCGCGAGCAGGGCGGCCAGAACGGCGAGAACGGCGGCGGAGCGCCTGGGACTGTGCCCTCTGTGGGCGGCGGTGGAAAGGGAGCGTCGGGCGTGCACTGGGAACCTCCGGATAGAAAATCAGTCGAAGACCGTGCCGCCCTGAGCGCATCTTCGGAATCTCCTCCGGGGCGAGCATCCCCCGTAAGAGGGTTCTCCCTGCGTTACAACCAATACGCCGAATCGGGGATGGCGGTGGGGCGGACCCGGGAATCGACGGGACTGTCCGGCCCGACCAGGATGCGCAGGCAATGAACGAGCCTGCGGCGCTCACCACGCCGGCTTCGGCCGGCCTCCTCGTGCTTCCCCCCGTCACGGACGTGTTTCGCGACGAGGAGCTCGACGTGCTCGAGACCAGGGTCGCGGGCGCCGAGATCGCGCTTCGGAACGCCCGCTACGACGACGTCGTCGCGATCCTGGAGGAGCTGACGATCTTCCCGGCGCAGTACCCGAACCTTGCGCTGCGGGCGCTGCTCGCCGATTCGTGGGCGCGGATGTACCGCGGCGAGCTCGACGAGGCGCTGACGCGGCTGAAGACGGCGAAGCAGATCACCCACCGGCCCGGCTTCAACGACGTCGACCGCGCGAATGTGCTCTGCCGGATCGGCGCCGTCCGCGTCAAGCGCGGCTCGATCTCCCGCGCGGTCAACGACCTGACGCTCGCGCTCGAGCTCTGCAACCGCTCGGGCCGCCAGAGCGACCGGCTGCGCGCCGAGATCTACGACTGGCGCTCCCGCTGCTACCAGCGCCAGCGCGACTTCAACGCCGCCCGCGCCGACATCGAGGCCGCGCTCGAGCTCTGCGACTCGATCGGCGACCTCGCCACCGCAGCCGACATCAACTTCCGCGCCGCCTCGATCGCCGAGCGCGAGGGCGCGTTCCTCGTCGCCCGCTGCTACGCCGAGAAGGCTCGCGAGCTCTACACCCAGGTCGGCGACCGCGCCAACGTCGGCCGCGTCCTCAACGACCTCGGCGGGATCACATTCCTGCTCGGCCGGCACGAGGAGGCGATCGGCTTCCTGAAGCAGGCCGTCTCCACCCTCTTCGACGCCGCCGGCGACGTCGAGACCGGCTACGCGGTCTCCTCGCTCGCCCAGGTCTACCTGCGCACCGGCAGGCCCGAGCCGGCCGCGGAGCAGGCCCGCGCCGCACTCGGCCTGCTCGGCGACCGCGAGGACGTTCGTGAGGAGACCGGCAACGTCCAGCTCGTCCTCGGCCGCGCGCTGATGGAGCTCGGGCGGGACGACGAGGCGGACACGTGGTTCGCCGCCGCCGAGACCT
>JANPKC010000152.1:0-2478 GCA_031425855.1 Actinomycetes bacterium
AGAGCCTCGAGAACCTCGCCTCGATCGACTACCGCTCGTGGCTGACGGGCTCCACCGAGTCGGCGCAGGTCGCCGTCCCGCTGATCGTGGACGCAGTCGCTCCGACGAGCGTCGTCGACGTCGGCTGCGGGCTCGGACAGTGGCTCGCCGTCTTCAAGCGCTTCGGCGTCGACACCGTGCTGGGGTACGACGGCCCGTGGGTCGACCGCTCCCAGCTCTTCGTCGCCCCGCCCGAGTTCATCGGCGCAGACCTCCAGGAGACGCTGCCGGTCGTGCGGAGGTTCGACCTCGCGCTCTGTCTCGAGGTGATGCACATGCTGGAGCCTCACCGGGCAGCGCCCGTCGTCGAGTCGCTCGTCGAGCTCGCGGACATCGTTCTCTTCTCGGCCGGAATCCCCGGCCAGGGCGGGACGCTGCAGCAGAACGAACAGTGGCCCGCCTACTGGGCGGAGCTCTTCGCCGCGCATGGCTACGTCCCGTCAGACCCGTTCCGCCGCAAGCTCTGGAACGAGCCCGACGTGAAGTGGTGGTTCGCGCAGAACATGCTCGTCTACGCCACCCCGGAGGCCCTCGGGCACCATCCGGCGCTGGACAGGGCGCGCTGCGACCCCGCGCCGCTCCCGCTCGTCCACCCAGGGTGCCTCGAGCACGCGCGGGGGGAGCTCGAGGAGGCGCGGCGGCCGCGGTCGCGCTGGGAAGCGCTGCGCCGCCGCTAGCCCTAGGTCTCGACGATCGAGAGGATCCAGTAGACCACGAGCGATCCGGCCCCGGTCAGGGCGAGCAGGAAGCCGAGCAGGCCGAGCAGGCGGCCGAGCCGCGCGGTCCTCGTCCCCTTCGGATGGCCGAGCGTCGGCGCCAGGCGTGCGCGTGCACGCCTGGCCAGCGCGACAGCGGCCAGCCCGAGGAGGGCCGCGAGCGGGATCCCGAAGCCGGCCTGGAGCAGCTCGTACTCGCGCGACCAGTGCGTCGCCGCGATCGCGGCAGGCATCGTCGCGACGGCGAGCAGGCCGACGAGCACGGATGCGCGTGCGCTGCCCGGGCGCGGCGGCCCACCATTTTGATTCACTGTTTCTTGTAGGGGCGACCGACGGCCGCGGGCGGGATCGAGCGGCCGATCACCCCCGCCACCGCGATCAGCGTCAGGACGTAGGGCAGCGCCTGGAAGAGCACGGCCGCCGACTCGGAGTAGGCCGGTAGTCGCTGCGCGAGCGCGCTCGAGAAGCCGAAGAGGAGCGCGGCGGCGGCGGCGCCCCACGGCCGCCAGTTCCCGAAGATGACCGCCGCGAGCGCGATGAACCCCTTCCCGACGGTCATGTTCTGGTTGAAGGAGTTGACGAACCCGACGGAGAGATACGCGCCGCCGAGCGCAGCCAGGATCCCGGAGAGCACCACGGCGGCGTACCGGGTCCTGTAGACCGAGATGCCGACCGTGTCGGCGGCGCGCGGGTGCTCGCCCACGGCCCGGATGCGCAGGCCGACCGGCGTCTTGAAGAGGACGACCCAGGTGGCGACGATCGTCGCGAACGCCAGCCAGATCATCAGGTTGAGCTGGCCGAGCACGGGCCCGACGAAGTACCAGTCCTCGAGGAACGAGAGGTGCACGTTCGGGATCTTGGGAATGTCCGGCGGCGTCCCCTCCCCGCCGTAGATGTCGATAAAGAGGTAACCCGTGATCCCGAGCGCGAGGAAGTTGATCGCCGTGCCGCCGACGATCTGGTCGGCGCGCAGGTGGATCGCGAAGAAGGCGTGGATGAGGGCGAATCCGCCACCCGCGAGCGCGGCGCAGAGGAGCCCGAGCGGCCACGAGTTGAGCTTGTCCGCGCCGAGGATCCCGAAGAACGCGCCCGAGAGCATCATCCCCTCGAGGCCGATGTTCACGACGCCGCTGCGCTCGCAGAAGATCCCGCCCATCGCCGCGAAGGCGAGCGGGGTCGCGTAGCGGAGCATCGCCGCGGTCAGCGCCGACCAGACGATCACCTGGTCGAGGTGCCCCTCGCTGGAGCGCGTGGCGAGGTAACCGAGCCCGATCCCGAGCAGGCCAACCACGATCGCGCCCCAGGCGAGCCGGCGCGCGCCTCCCCGGACGAGCGCGCCGATGCCGATCCCCATCCCGGCGAGGCCAATCAGGATCGGCACGACCGGCTCCCGCACCTTGAGCGGCGGCAGCGCGACCCAGAAGGCGACGAGCCCGACCAGTATCCCGAGCCAGCCGACGGCCCGGGCGCCCTGGGGCAGCCGTGCGAGCACGCGCTCGCTCATTCCGCCACCACCTCCGCCTGCTTCCGGCGGCGCCGGCGGAGGCCGAGCAGCGAGAGGATCAGCACGTCGGCGCCGACGAAGAGGACGACGAGCCCCTGAATCGTCACCGTCAGGTTCGACGCCAGCTCGGGCTTGAAGATCTCGGGGTCGAGGTTCCGCGTCGACGTCCCGGTGACGAGCGATGCGAACAGCATCGCGGCCAGGCCGATCCCGATCGCC
>JANPKC010000153.1:0-1694 GCA_031425855.1 Actinomycetes bacterium
CCGAACAACAGCACCGGTTGGATCAGGAAGGCGCGGACGACGCGGTCGTCGACGGGCTGGCACCTCGTGATCGACCTCTCCGACCGCAGGGTCACCGTCTACCGCCGCGGCCGGATCGTCCGCTCGTTCCCTGCCGTCGTCGGCGCTCCGTCGACGCCGACGCCCCGCGGGAGCTACTTCGTCGAGGAGTCCGTCCTGCTGAGGGACGGGCAGGTGGGCGGGCCGTACGCGCTCGCTCTGAGCGCCCGCTCGTACGTGCTCCAGGAGTTCGCGGGCGGGCCGGGCCAGATCGCCGTGCACGGCGTCTGGAACGTGGGCGGCAGGATGGGGACGGCCACCTCGCACGGCTGCATCCGGCTCGAGACCGCCTCGATCACGTGGCTCGGACGCCGGATCGGGCCGGGCGTGCCGGTGACGATCGCGGCCTAGATCAGCCAGGCGCCGTCGCGCTGGACGGGCTCGCCGTCGACCGAGACCTCGCCGCCGGGGCGCAGGTCCTTGACCATGTCCCAGTGGACGGCGCTCTCGTTCTTCCCGCCCGTGTACGTGTAGCTGGCACCGACTGCGAGATGAACCGTGCCGTCGATCTTCTCGTCGAAGAGGACGTTGCGCGTGAAGCGGGTGATGCGCGGGTTGCAGCCGAGCCCGAGCTCGCCGAGCCGGCTCGCGCCGTCGTCGGTCGCGAGGATCTGCTTCAGGAACTCCTCGCCCTCGTCGGCCGACGCCTCGACGACCTTCCCCTCACGGAAGACGAGCCTCGCACCGACGACGTCGTGGCCGAGGTAGACGGCGGGGAACTCGGCGTAGGTGATCACGCCCTCCGCGGTGTCCTCGACCGGGCTGTAGAAGACCTCGCCGTCGGGCATGTTGCGGAACCCGGCCGAGACGACGCCCTCGCGGCCGTCGATGCCGACCCGGAGGTCGGTTCCCTCGCCGACGATGTGCACCGAGCGGGCGCGGTCGAAGCGCTCCTTGATCTCGCCCATGCGCTCCTCCTCGGCGTCCCAGTCGAGCAGGCAGGCGTCGTAGACGAAGTCCTGGAACTCGGGCAGCGTCATCCCGGCCTCCGCCGCGGCGGCCTCGGTCGGGTACTCGACGAGCGCCCAGCGGACGTCGAGGGCGCGAGCGCGGCGGCTGGCGGGCTCGCCCGCGTGCTGCAGCAGCTTCCGCCGCTCCGGGTCGAGCTGAGAGCCGGCGTGGACGTCCTCCGGGGCGCGGATCGTCAGCCGGGCGTCCTCGTTCGCAACCTGGTAGCTCTCGATGGCGGGCAGCTCGCCGAGGAGCTCGAGCGGCGCCTCGAGCGCCCAGTCGAGGTCGGCGCGGAAGCGCTCGGGGCCCCAGTTGATGCGGGGGAGGTAGTAGGCGCCCCGGCGTGCGATCGCGCCCGCCACCTCGCGAACGAGCGGGCGCGCGAGCGGCGTGGCCCGGACGGAGACCTGCCAGCCGGGCTGCACGTCGAGGCACCGATTCACCATCAGCTCGGCCAGCTCCCGTACGCGGGGGTCGTCCACGGCGGCGGATCGTAGACGATCGTTAGCCTCGCCGGATGGACGCCGTCGTGCTCGCGCTCACCTCGGCCGCCCTGTTCGGCTCGATGACGGTCGCGCTCCGCTTCGCGCTGGCGCGGGTGCCGGACGCGGAGCTCGGGGCGCTGCACACCCTCGTGGCGGCCTTCCTCGTCACGATCCCGCTCG
>JANPKC010000154.1:0-2172 GCA_031425855.1 Actinomycetes bacterium
GCGAGGGCGGAGTACATCACTCTGTCGCGGCTCGCCCTCTCGGGCCTCTCGCGCGTGAGGGCCTTCCCCGACGAGACGCTGGCCGACCTGAAGCTGGCGCTGACCGAGGCTTGCTCCAACTCCGTTCGGCATGCGTACGAGGACGGCGAGGGCCACGTCGACATCAGCTTCGAGCTGCGCGACGACCGCCTGATCGTCGAGGTCGCGGACGACGGCAGCGGCTTCGAGGTCGACGCGGCCCCGGCGGGCGACGGCGGCGGCGATCTGACCGAGGGCGGGCTCGGGATCGCGATCATCCGCTCGATCGCCGACGAGGTCGAGATCGGCGGCGGGCCGGGCGGCAAGGGCTCGCGGCTCCGCTTCGTGAAACTCCTCTAGTCTGCGCTGCCGATGAGCGAACGGCGGGAGCTGATCGTCGTCTCGAACCGCGGTCCGAGCTCCTACGCCCGCGAGGACGGCGAGCGCGTCGTCAAGCGCGGGGCGGGCGGGCTCGTCACGGCCCTGGCGCCGCTCGTCTCCCATCACGACGTCACCTGGATCGCGAGCGCGCTCTCCGAGGAGGATCGCGCCGTTGCCGCGAGCGGGCCGGTCGAAGAGCGCGCAGGAGACGGCTCCCGCTATCGCCTGCGGCTGGTCGAGCACGACCGGCGGGCCTACGACCTCTACTACAACGTGGTCGCGAACCCGGCGCTGTGGTTCGTCCAGCACGGGCTCTGGGAGCGGAAGCACGACCCGGGCGCCGATCTCCTCGCGCCGTGGCGCGACGGATACATGCCGGTCAACCGCGCCTTCGCGGACGCCGTCGTCGAGGAGCTCGATCGCCGGCCCGGGGCGGCGGTGCTCTTCCACGACTACCACCTGTACGTCGCGCCGGCGCTCGTCCGGGAGAGGCGTCCCGATGCCGTGACGGCGCACTTCACGCACATCCCCTGGGTCGGGCCCGAGGAGTGGTCGGCGCTGCCGGAGCCGGTCGTCCGCGCGATCCACGAGGGGCTGCTCGCGTGCGACGTCGTCGGCTTCCACACCGAGCGCTGGCGGCGCGCGTTCCTGGCGTCGTGCCGGGCGCTCGGGCTGGAGCCGGACGAGGAGCGCGTCACCGCGCATCCGATCTCGATCGACCTCGGCGAGTTCGACGCCCTCGCCGCGAGCGAGCCGGTGCTCGTACGGGAGCGAGAGCTTGCGGCCGGACGGCCGGAGCGGTTGATCCTCCGCGTCGACCGTACCGATCCGTCGAAGAACGTCCCGCGGGGCCTCGAGGCGTTCCGGCTCCTCCTCGAGCGCCGGCCGGACCTGCGCGGCCGGGTCGGGATGCTCGCACTGCTCGACGCGTCACGCCAGGAGATCCCCGAGTACGTCGAGGAGCGGCGGCGGATCGAGGAGGCGGCCGCCGCCGTCGAGGCGGCTTTCCCGGGCTCGCTGACGCTCCGGATCGCCGACGACTTTCCGGCGTCGATCGCGGCGTACAAGCAGTTCGACGTCCTGCTCGTCAACGCGGTCATGGACGGGCTCAACCTGGTGGCGAAGGAGGCACCCGCGGTCAACACGCGCGCCGGTGTTGTTGCCTTATCAGTCAACGCGGGTGCGTTCGAGGAGCTCGGCGACTGGGTCGTGCCCGTCGAGCCGCTCGACGTCGCCGCGACGGCGGATGCGCTCGAGGCCGCCCTGGCGCTGGGGGACGACGAGCGGCGTCTGCGGCAGCAGGCGATCAGGGAGCACGTCGCGGCGCACGACCTGGAGCGTTGGATCGGGGCGCAGCTGGCCGACCTCGACCGCGCGAGTAGCATGCGGCGGCCATGAGCGACCTCTCGCATGTCGACGACTCCGGCGCCGTCCGCATGGTCGACGTCGGCGGCAAGCCGCTCTCGAGGCGCCGCGCGGTCGCACGCGCGTCGGTGCGGATGGCGCCCGCGACTGCACAGCGGCTCGGCGACCTTCCGAAGGGCGACGCGCTGACGACGGCGCAGCTGGCGGGAATCATGGCCGCGAAGCGGACGAGCGACCTGATCCCGCTCTGCCACCCGCTGCCGCTCTCGCTCGTCGAGGTCTCGCTCGAGGTCGTGGCCGACGGCGTCGAGATCACGGCCGCGGCAGAGACGACCGCGCAGACAGGGGTCGAGATGGAGGCGCTCACGGCGGCCTCGGTCGCCGCGCTGACCGTCTACGACATGGCAA
>JANPKC010000155.1:0-9997 GCA_031425855.1 Actinomycetes bacterium
GCCGCATCGAGGACTTCGGCATCACGCCCGCGCGGTCGAGCGTGATCCTCTCCCTGCTGACCTACGTCCTGCCGTTCCTGATCTTCATCGGGTTCTGGATCTTCCTGATGAACCAGGTCCAGGGCGGCGGCTCGAAGGTGATGAGCTTCGGCAAGTCGCGCGCGAAGCGGATGACCCCGGACACGCCGAAGATCGGCTTCAAGGACGTCGCCGGCGCCGACGAGGCGGTCGAGGAGCTGCACGAGATCAAGGAGTTCCTCGAGAACCCGAAGAAGTTCCAGGCGCTCGGCGCGCGGATCCCGAAGGGCGTCCTGCTCTACGGGCCTCCCGGGACCGGCAAGACGCTGCTCGCGCGCGCCGTCGCCGGTGAGGCGGGCGTTCCTTTCTTTTCGATCTCGGGCTCCGACTTCGTCGAGATGTTCGTCGGCGTCGGCGCCTCGCGCGTGCGCGACCTCTTCGAGCAGGCGAAGCAGTCGAGCCCCTGCATCATCTTCATGGACGAGATCGACGCAGTCGGCCGCCACCGCGGCGCCGGCCTCGGCGGCGGCCACGACGAGCGCGAGCAGACGCTGAACCAGCTGCTCGTCGAGATGGACGGCTTCGAGATGAAGGACAACATCATCCTGATCGCCGCCACGAACCGGCCGGACATCCTCGATCCCGCCCTGCTCCGCCCGGGCCGCTTCGACCGGCAGATCGTCGTCGACCGCCCCGACCGGATCGGCCGCAAGCGGATCCTCGAGGTGCACTCGAAGGGCAAGCCGCTGGCGCCCGAGATCGACCTCGACACGCTCGCCGCCGGGACGCCCGGCTTCACCGGCGCCGACCTTGCCAACCTGATCAACGAGGCGGCGCTCCTGGCAGCGCGCCACGGCAAGAAGATGATCGACCAGGACGAGCTCGAGGAAGGGATCATGCGCGTGATCGCCGGCCCCGAGAAGAAGGCGCGGCTGCTCGGCGAGAAGGAGCGCAAGATCACGGCCTTCCACGAGATGGGCCACGCGCTCGTCGGCTTCCACCTCGAGAACACGAACCCGATCCACAAGATCACGATCGTCTCGCGCGGCCAGGCGCTCGGCCTGACGATCTCGCTGCCGACCGAGGACCGCTACCTGACCACGCGCTCGGCGCTGATGGACGACCTGGCGATGACGCTCGGCGGCCGCGCGGCCGAGGAGCTCGTCTTCCACGAGGTCACGACCGGCGCCGCGAACGACCTCGAGAAGGTGACGGCGACCTCGAAGGCGATGATCATGCGCTACGGGAGGAGCGAGAAGCTCGGCCCGCGCGTGCTCGGCCGCGACCACAGCCAGCCGTTCCTCGGCCGCGAGATGGGCAACGAGCCCGACTACTCGGACGAGATCGCGCGCGAGATCGACGACGAGATCCGCCGCGTGATCGAGGAGGCGCACGCCACCGCGCACCGCGTCCTGCGCGAGCACATGGACGACCTGCACAAGCTCTCCGCGATCCTGATCGAGCGCGAGACGATCGACAAGGATCAGTTCGAGCGCCTGCTCGCCGGCGAGGACGAGGGGTCGGTCTTCCCGGAGGAGGCCGTGGAGCCGGAGGAGGCGCCGGTCGAAGGCCCCGAGCGCAAGCCGGCCCCGAAGCCGAAGCCGCGCCCCGTCCCGGGCGTCTCGATGCAGCCGCCCGAGCCGGATCCGGCCGGCTAGCGCTTTTTGTACCGCGTCGTGCGCGGGTTCCACTCGCACACGACGGCTTGGCCGGCGGCAAGCAGCGCGGGCCTTCGACGAGCAGGAACGGTAACGGGGCCTGACCCGCCACGTCCCGCTTGGACGTGTGGGGTCCTGGCCCCGCCACGTCCCGTTCAGCCGGTGCGTCTGGCGGCGGCGAGCGCGAGCAGCGCGATCGCTCCGACGGCGGCGAGTGCGCCGGCGAGGTCGATCGCGGCGCCGCGCGCCGAGATCGTCTCCACGAGCGCGAGTACGCCCGTCCCGGCCGCGATCGTCCCGACCGCCAGGCCGGCCAGCAATGCCACGCGCCGCAGGTAGGTCCCGGGCTCGTCCGCGAGCGTGCCGCGCAGCTCCAGCGACCAGTATGCGAGCTCGGCGACGGCGAACAGCAGCGCCGCGATCAGCGGCGCGCGCGTGTCGATCCCGTCGATCTCGAAGCCGAGCGCCGCGACGTAGGGCGTCGCGAGGAGGCAAACCGCCACCGGGATCGCAGTCGGGCGCCGGAGCGCGACCCCGCCCGCGAGCAGCGCCGAGGCGACGACGGTCGCGACCAGCGTCGCGCGGACGAGATAGCCGTCCTCGGCGATCGTCGCGAGCCACGCGCCGGTCGCCGCCGCCGTGGCAACGGCCGCGCCGCCCGCCGCTAGACGCGCGCGATCTGCGCGTGGCGCCTGAATGCCCTCACCCCCTCGAGCACCGCGTCCAGAGGCGCATCGTCGCTCCACGACGCGACCGCGACGCCGAGCCGCTCGTAGCGCGCGCGGATCTCGCTGCGCCGCAGCACCCAGAGCCGGTGCGCCAGCCAGTCCGACTCGGTCTCGCCCGGCATGGTGAAGTCGACCGGCGAGACCTCGACGATGGCGACGTCGTAGCGGCGCGCACGCAGGTCGGCCAGCGCCTCCACCGCCCGGTCGTCCAGCAGCGGCGTCACCGCGACCACGAGCGCCTGCGGCGGCAGCACCCGCGCGGGGATGACGGAGACGTCTTTCCACGCGTAGTTGAAGACGATCTCCGACTCGAGCAGCGCGTCGACGATCCGGTAGCGCTGGGTCGCTCCCATCCCGGGCGTCAGCCAGCGCAGCACGCCGCCGAACGAGACGAGGCCGACCCGGTCGCGGCGCTCCAGGTAGCGCGCGGCCAGCGTCGCAGTCGCCCGCACCGCGAGGTCGAGCGTCGAGCGGCCGCCTGCGCGCGCGTCCGCGAACGTGTCGAGGAAGAGGATCACGTCAGCGTTGCGCTCGGGATGGCGCTCGTTGACCACGAGCTCGTCCCGGCGGGCGCTGGCGCGCCAGTTGATCGAGCGGACGCGGTCGCCCGGCGCGAACAGGCGCAGGTCGGCGAACTCCGTCCCCTCGCCTTTCTGCCGCGCCACCTCGTTGCCCGTGTAGAGCTGGGTGGAGACGGGCTTGACGATCTGGCGCAGCGTCTCCGGCAGCGGGTAGACGCGGAGGCGCTGCCGCCGGTCGAGGCGCGTCTCCCACACGGTGAGGCCGAGCCGGTCGCGGGCCCGCAGTCGGACGTCGCCGAGCTCGTAGTTGCCCCAGCGCAGGCAGCGGAGCCGGAGCTCCAGCGTGCGCTCGTCCTCCCACCCGAGCCGCAGCGACTGGGCGCTCGCACCCGACACGACCTCGAGCCCGTCCGGGACGACGAGGACGAGCTCGAGCCGCTCCACCGGAAGCTCCGACGAGACCGTCAGCGCGACGTCGAGCTCGTCCTGCTCGAGCGCGGTCGCCCGCTCCACGTCGACGCCCAGCCGCACCCGCGGCGCCCGCGAGAGCCGGAGGCCGAGCGCGAGCGGGAGCGCGAACGGCAGCGCCAGGACCGCGAGCTCCGGGCGCCGCAGCGCCAGCGAGGAGAAGAGGAAGACCGCGGCGAGGCCTGCGTACGCCGTCACCCGCGGCGACGCCGCGGGCGTCATTCCGGAGCCGGTGCCGCCGTCTCGGCCGCCGGAGTCGGCACCGTCTCCAGCAGCTCCCGGACGATGTCCTCGGCGGCCAGCTGCTGCACCCAGAGCTCCGGCTTCAGCATCAGGCGGTGGGCGAGCGCCGGCACGGCGACGGCCTTCACGTCCTCGGGGGTGACGAAGTCGCGGCCTGCGAGCGCGGCCTTGCAGCGGGCGAGCTTCAGCACCGCCAGGCTGCCGCGCGGGCTGGCGCCGACCGTGGTCGAGACGCTCGTCCGGGTGGCGGTGACGAGGTCGACGATGTAGCCGCCGACGGCGTCGCCGACGTGGACGTCCTCGATCGCGCCCTGGAGCGCCAGCAGCGTCTGCCCGTCCACGACCGGCGTCAACTCGACCTCGTCCTCGCGCCGTCGCAGGCGCCGCGAGAGCACCTCCCACTCGTCGTCTTTGCTCGGGTACCCGAACGAGACGCGCAGCAGGAAGCGGTCGAGCTGCGCCTCGGGCAGCGGGTAGGTGCCCTCGTACTCGATCGGGTTCTGCGTCGCGAGCACGAGGAACGGCCGCGCGAGCTGATGCGTGACACCTTCGATCGTGACCTGCCGTTCCTGCATCGCCTCGAGCAGCGCCGCCTGCGTCTTCGGCGGCGCGCGGTTGATCTCGTCGGCGAGGAGGAGGTTGGTGAAGATCGGGCCCGGCCTGAACTCGAAGTTGCCGTCGCGCTGGTTCCAGATCGAGGAGCCCGTCACGTCGGAGGGCATCAGGTCGGGCGTGAACTGGATCCGGTTGAAGCCGGTCTGCGTCACCTGGGCGAACGAGCGCGCGGTCAGCGTCTTCGCGAGACCGGGGTAGTCTTCGAGCAGGACGTGCCCGTCCGCGAGCAGCCCCATCAGGACGAGCTCCAGCGCCTCGCGCTTGCCGATGACCGCGCGCTCGACCTCGTCGAGGATCCGGCCGGCGTGCTCCTGCACCTGCGCGAGCTCCATCAGAGCGCCTCCAGCGAGACGACGACGTTGCGCAGCGAGGCCAGGTCGAGCCCCCTGCCGAACCGGTCGACCGGCGGCTCGCGATCCCCGCGAACGAGCTCCCAGGTCTCCTCGCCGAGCGCGCGGCGTGCGGCCTCCGGGTTCGCGTCGAGGTCGAGCCCGCGGCGGGCGCGCAGCAACTCCGAGGCGATCCGACGCAGCGTCGGCCGCAGCCGGAAGTGGAGATCGAACGACGTGGCGAGGCCGAGCGTCACCTCGCGCTCGATCCGCTCGAGCTCCGGGACGCGCTCCGGCCGGGGTGGGCGGCGGTCGAGTGCGGCGTCCACCGGCGAGAGGGTCCGCTCGGGAAGCGACCGTCGCAGCCGGTCGAACAGCTGCACGAGCGCGAACGCGGCGAGCAGGAGGACGTAGGCGCGCAGCGCGATCTCGACGCGTCCGGGCAGGACCGCGATCGCGAGGACCAGGACGAGCGTCAGGAAGACGGGGAACCGCCAGGGGCGGAGGGCGCGAATCATTGCTCCGCCGTCCGCTCGCGCTGCCCCGCGATCGCAGCGGTGCGCTCCTGCTCGGCGAGCGCCTGCGCCGCCAGCAGGTCGTCGCGGACGGTCTCGAGTGCGTCGATCGCCTGGTCCTTCATCTCTGCCCCGACCGCATGCTGCGAGAACTTAGCCCTTTCGAACAGGTCGGTGAGCGCGCGGGCCGACTCGTCCGAGACGGACAGCTCGCCGAGCATGCGCCCGAGATACTCGAGCGGCGCCTCCGCAGCCCGGCGCGGCAGGCCGTGGGCGGCGAGCACGCGCTCGAGCCGGGCATACGACGCGATCACGGCGCGGCGGGGGTCGGGCTCGGCGCGAAGGTCGTCGAGCGACGCGTCGACCGCGAGCGCGACTGCCGTCGCGAGCTCGGAACGAAGCTCACCCCGCGCGCTCCTGCGGGCGCGGCCCGCGAGCCACCACGCCGCCGCCGCGAGCACGATCAGCCCCGCGGTCACGAGCATCGGCACCCACGCGATGTCCGCCTCGTACGTGCTCGGGGCCGGCCCGGTCGCCGTGTCGACCGGGATCGTCGTCGCGCGCCCCATCGCCTCCTCGGGCTCGACCGGCGCCGGTCGCTCCCAGTCGGAGATCCGGCGAGCGAAGAGCAGTGCGGCACCCGCGAGCACGAGCATCGTCGCCAGCATCTCGAGCACGCTCCTGCGCGGCGCCTGTCCGGTCTCCACCTTGACCTTCCGCCGCAGCACCAGCAGGTAGACGAACATGACGGCGCCGCCGATCATCCCGACCACATAGAGGCTGAAGAGAACGTCCATCAGGGCGTCGCTCGGCTTCCGCGTCGCGCTGTCGCCGACGGACGTCGAACCTCGCGCGGCAATCGCGACGAGCACGACCGCCGCCAGCACGCCGGCTCCGATCAGAAAGGCATTGCGGGTGCGGGCGCTACTCTCCACGCAGGGTGAGACGTCCAGCGGTGGAGGAACGTTTGCAGCGGCCCGCCGTGATGGGGATCGTCAACGTCACTCCCGACAGCTTCTCGGACGGCGGCGTGCACGTCGATCCCGATGTGGCCGCCGCGGCGGCGCGCCGGATGACGGCAGACGGGGCGGCGATCGTGGACTTGGGCGGCGAGTCGACGCGGCCGGGCTCGGAGGGTGTCTCGCTCGACGAGGAGCTGCGGCGCGTCGTCCCGGTGCTGGAGCGCCTCGAGGGAGTCCCCGTCTCGATCGACACGGCGAAGAGCGAGGTCGCGCGCCAGGCGCTCGCGCTCGGCGCGGAGCTCGTCAACGACGTCACCGCGCTCCGCGGCGACCCCGACCTGGCCGGTGTCGTCGCCGACGCCGGCGGGTACCTCTGCCTGATGCACATGCGGGGAGAGCCCCGCACGATGCAGGTCGACCCGCGCTACGGCGACGTCGCGGACGAGGTGGCCGCGTTCCTCGAGGGCCGCCTGGCCTTCGCTGTCGCCGCCGGGATCCCGGAGGAGCGCATCTGCCTCGACCCGGGCATCGGCTTCGGCAAGACCGGCGAGCAGAACTTCGAGCTGATCCGCCGGCTCGACGTGCTGACGGCCCTCGGCCGGCCCGTCCTGGTCGGGCTCTCGCGGAAGAGCTCGCTCGGGAAGCTCTTCGACCCCGAGGCGCGCACCGGGACACTAGCCGCGTCGCTCGGCGCGGCGGTCGCCGCCTTCGAGCGCGGCGCGTCGATCTTCCGAGTCCACGACGTCCGCGAGCACGTCGAGGCGCTCGCGGCGGCGGAGGCCGTATGCGGATAGAGATCGAGGGAGTCACGCTGCGCGGCCTGCACGGCGTGCTCGACCACGAGCGCCGCGACGGGCAGCTGTTCGTCTTCGACGTCGCGCTGGAGGTGGACGAGCCTGCCGAGGACGACATCGACGCGACCGTCGACTACCGGGACGTCGTCGCGTGCGTCCGGGAGGTCTCCGACGGGACGGCGTTCCAGCTGCTGGAGTCGCTCGCGGCCGCGGTCGCGGACGAGCTGATGCGGCGGTTCCCGGTCTCGGGCGCAACGGTCCGGGTGGGCAAGCCCGAGCTCGAGCTCGAGGGCGGCCGCGCCACCGTCACGGCGACGCGGTGACCCGCGCCTACGTCGGCGTCGGCGCCAACCTCGGCGACCGCGAGGCGACGATTCGCGCAGCGCTCGCCGCGCTCGGCGCTCAGACCAGGGTCGTTGCCGTCTCGACGCTGCGCGAGACCGATCCGGTCGGCGTCGCCGACCACCCGCCGTTCCTGAACGGCGCCGCCGCGCTCGAGACGGAGCTCGCCCCGCGCGAGCTGCTCGACGCCCTGCTCGCCGTCGAGCAGGAGCTCGGCCGGGAGCGCCGCGAGAGATGGGGGCCGCGGACGATCGACCTCGATCTGCTCCTCTACGGCGAGGAGGCGATCGACGAGCCGGGCCTGACCGTTCCGCACCCGCGCCTGCACCAGCGGCGCTTCGCGCTCGAGCCGCTCCTCGACCTCGATCCCGACCTGTCCGTCCCCGGCCGCGGGCGGGTGGACGACCTCCTGGCGGAGCTAGACTGACCCGGTGAGCCATCTCGACGATCTCGACGAGTTCGAGGCGGAGCTCGAGCTCGCGCTCAAGCGCGAGTACACCGCCGTCTTCGGCCTCTTCCGCTACTGCATCCTCACCGCCGACGCGACCTACCTCTGCAACAAGCTCGACCTCCAGGTCTCGCCGCAGGCGAGCTACCCGTTCTTCCACGTGAAGATGGAGGACGTCTGGGTGTGGGACAAGAACCGGCCGACGCGGATCATCCCGCGCGCCGAGGTCTACACCTCGAGCGACGTCACCGTCGAGGAGCTCCGCGGCGAGAACGACGACCCCCAGCTGACCGCCGACGCGCTCGCCGAACGGCTCGGCGAGCGGCTCCAGGCGGACGACGACACGCCCTAGGGGCGCCATGCTCCTGGCCGTCGACGTCGGCAACACGCAGACGGTGCTCGGCCTGTTCGAGGGCGAGCAGCTCGTCGACAGCTTCCGGCTCGCGACCGACCGGAGCCGCACGGGCGACGAGCTCGGCGTCACGCTGGGCTCGCTCTTCGAGCTCGAGGACGTCGACGGGATCTGTCTCTCGACCACGGTGCCGGCGCTGCAGCGCGAGTGGGAGCGCGTCGCCGTGCGCTGGGCCGAGGCACCGCTCCTGACCGTCGGCCCGGGCGTGAAGACGGGCATCCCGATCCGCTACGACGACCCACGCGAAGTGGGGCCGGACCGGATCGTCAACGCGGTCGCGGCGAACGAGCGCTACGGCGCCCCGTGCATCGTCGTCGACTTCGGCACCAGCACGAACTTCGACATCGTCTCTCCTGACGGCGAGTACGTCGGCGGCGTGCTCGCGCCCGGGATCGAGATCTCGATGGACGCCCTCTTCGCCCGGGCGGCACGTCTGGTCAAGGTCGACTTCTTGGCGCCGCCGACGGTGATCGGCAAGACAACCGTCGGCGGTCTCCAGTCCGGCCTCGTCTACGGCTTCGCCGGCCAGGTGGACGGGATCGTCGGCCGGATCCGCGAGGAGCTCGGCGTCGAGGCGCAGACCGTCGCCACCGGCGGCCTCGCCGACCTGATCGCGCCGCACGCCCGCACGCTCGACCGGGTCGACCCGCACCTGACCCTCGAGGGGCTGCGGATCGTCTGGTCGCGCAACCCCTGAGGTCCCTTCCGCGTTGTCACTGCGGATGCGGGAACTGTCCCGCATTCGTCTAATGCTCGAAAGGGGTCAGGATGGACATCGGAAACAGCGTCGAGCGCGGGTTCACCGTGTTCTTCGCCTGGATTCCGGCGCTGCTCGGCGCGCTGGCGATCCTCATCATCGGCTACTTCGTGGCCAAGTTCGTGGCCAAGCTCGTCTCGCGCGCGCTGGGGCGGGCCGGGCTCGACCGGACGCTGCACGCAGGCACGGGCGGCGCCTTCGTCCGCAAGGTGACCTCAAGCCCGTCGGGCCTCGTCGGCACGGTCGCCTTCTGGGCGATCATGCTCGGGACGATCTCCCTGGCAGTGTCCGTGCTCGGGATCAACGCGCTGACGAATTTCGTCGCCGCGGTCTACGCGTACCTGCCGAACGTCCTCGCCGCAGTGTTGATCTTCCTCGTCGCGAGCGCGATCTCGGCGGGCGTCGCCACGCTCGCGAACCGGGTCATGGGCGGCACGTCGCTCGGGAAGATCGTCGCCACCGCGGCACCGATCCTCGTGATGACGATCGCGACGTTCATGATTCTCGACCAGCTCCAGATCGCGCAGAACATCGTCGTGATCACCTACGCGGGCCTGATCGGCGCGATCGCGCTCGGGTCGGCGCTCGCGTTCGGTCTCGGCGGCCGCGAGGTGGCTGGCCAGCTGCTCCAGGGCGCCTACGAGAAGGGGCAGGAGAACAAGGAGGAGTTCAAGCGCGACCTCGACCAGGGCGTCAGCCGCGCCAAGGACGAGGCGGAGGCGAAGAAGAACGAGCTGGCCGAGGGCGACACGCGCCGTCAGCCCGTCTCCGCGACCGCGGGTGAGCACACGCTCGACCCGGACGGCAGCGGGCGGTAGGGGCGAATGCCGGCGGGGGAGCACTGCAGCGCTTCCCCGCCGGCACGTTTGCCGGATCCCGGCTGAAGGAAAGCTCTGTCCAGTTGTCGTCCAAGCAAAGGGAGACCATGAACGATCGCACTGTCACCGATCGCACCCTGGCGCAGAAGCTGGCCTGGGTCTTCGGAATCGTGTTCCTGCTCGTCGGCATCCTCGGCTTCATCCCGGGGATCACGGAGGACGCGCCCGGCAGCTTCGCGGGCGAGGACTCCGAGGGCTCGCTGCTCGGCGTGTTCCAGACGAGCGTGCTCCACAACATCGCCCACCTCGCGTTCGGCCTCGGGATCATCGCGGCCCGGAAGCACGCGACGGCGCTCACCTACCTGCTCG
>JANPKC010000156.1:0-7827 GCA_031425855.1 Actinomycetes bacterium
GCCGTTCGCGGAGCCGATCACGACGACCGGTCCACGGCAAAGGTGAGCGTTCCGCGCACGGCGAGCTCGCCGTTCACGGTCGCGCGCGCCTTGCCCTTGCCGATCGGGCCGCGCACGGTCTCGAGGTCGCACTCGAGCAGCAGCTCGTCGCCGGGACGGACGACCCGTTTGAAGCGCACGTCGTCGATGCCGGCGAAGAGGGCGAGCTTGCCACGGTTCTCCTCCTCGCTCAGCACGGCGACGGCGCCGGCCTGGGCAAGCGCCTCGACCATCTTCACGCCGGGCATGATCGGGTTGCCGGGGAAGTGGCCGGCGCAGTCCTCCTCGGTGACGAGCTTGCGTGCGACGACGCGCTTGTTCGGCTCGAGCTCCGTGACCTCGTCGAGGAGGAGGAAGGGGTCGCGGTGCGGCAGGATCGCCTCGATTGCGGCCTTGTCGAGCGGCAGCTTCACGCGGACAGCCTCTCCCGGAGCCCGTTCCGGCCACGGTGGGCGTGGCACTTCGCGGTGCCGACCGGCATCCCCTCGGAGCCTGCGATCTCCTCGAAGCTGAAGTCGAAGCCGTGCTTGAGCACGACCACCTTCGCCTGAGCCGGGGAGATCTCGGCCAGGCAGGCGCCGAGCTCCGCACGCAGCTCCGAGTTCTCCGCCGCGCGTGCCGGGTCGCCGTCGCGTGCCTCGCGGCGGTCTTCATCGAGCGGCTCGCAGCGCCGCGCCAGCTGGCGCTGGGCGACGTCGCGGCACACGTTGACGACAAGCCGGTGCAGCCAGGTCGAGAACGACGACTCGCCGCGGAACTGTGGCAACTTGACGCAGAGCTTCGCGAGCGCGTCCTGCGACGCGTCGCGCGCGTCCTCGCGGTCGCGGAGAAGGTGGTGCGCAAGCCGCTCGACGCGCGGCGCGTGCCGCTCGCACAGCGCTGCCAGCGCGCTCCTGTCGCCGTCCTTTGCTCTCTTCACCAAGATCGGATCGCTCAGCCTCTCGTAGACCAACGGCTCGTCGTGCCGGAGGCCCTGGCCGATTGGACGCGATCTGCGCACGGGCGGTTGCACCCGTCGAGTCTACGGACTACCGCTACCGCTTCGAGGCGGGGATGCTCTTGTTGCCCGCGAAGTCCCAGGCGACGGCGCGGACGATCCCGAGGCGCGGCGCATTCGGGATCCGCGCAGTCCCTGCGACCGCTGCCTCGTGGACGAGGTTGCGCGTGCCGAACCGCAGCGTCAGCCGGGCGGGCTCGCTGACCCAGATCCGCAGAGGGCTGCGCTGGACGATCCGGAGCTTCGGCTGGCGCGTGTCGGCCATGAACGGGAGCGACACGATCGAGGTCGCGATCGGGTCGGTGGCCTCGACCACCGCCTCGTACATACCGTCGACGAGCTTGCCGACGCGCTTCGCGCCGTCCCAGTCGACCTTCTTGACGCCCGGCTCGAGCGGGCCCGCGAACGGTGTCGCCACCCACCTGCCGTTCCGGAGGATCCGCAGCCGCACCTCGGCCGGGGCGGCGAGGGCGAACCGGAACGAGATCTGGTCGGCCCGGCCGTCCGCGTTCGGCGAGAACGCGAGACGGGTCGCGGCGACGCTTCCGAGCGTGCGAGTAACGGCGAGCTGCGTCGACGCGGTCGCGCTGCGGCCGCCGGTCGCGTTGGCGGCGAGCTCGACCCTGAAGATGCCGTCCGGCAGCGGTGCCGGATCGAAGCGGAGCACGTGCTCGCCCGCCCGCTTCCACGCCTTCGGGAACGCGGAGACCTGGGCGCCGAGGACGTCGAGCACGCGGACGGTCACATTCGCCGCAGCGTTGAGCGTGTAGGTGATCGTCGTGCCGTCTGCGATCGTGTCGCCGTTCGGGGAGACGGTCTCCGGGTCGGCGGAGAGGCCGCCGATCGCAAGCGAGATGTCCCCGCCGCCGATCACGCCCTCCGCCGCCGTGACGGCGTCACCGGCGCGAATCGCGTACGAGTAGCTGCCCGGCAGGGCGGCCGTCGCGTCCCAGCTCCAGTCGACCGCCGCGCCGGTGCCGGACGAGGACGCGATTGCGATCCCCGACGCGTCGTAGACGTCGACCGTCCAGGGCAACGCGGACGACAGCCTGGCCCGGAAGCGGACTGTCCCCGGCACGGTCCCGCTCACCGTCGGCGCGTAGAGCTTCGGCAGGCCGGTGCGGGCAACCTCCCCCGCGATCCCGTTCAGCAGGTTGTAGAGCGCCGTGCCGGGGCAATCGGTGAAGCCGGTGTCGCGGTGGCCCGAGACCGTGCGCAGGAAGACCGGCAGCCCGGCCCCGAAGCGAGCGTTCCCGCCCGAGATGAACGATTGCGTCGACGCAGGATCGACATGCGCGAGGTCGAGCCTCCACGCCAGCAGCTTCGCGAGCGAGTCGCGGGCCTTCGCGGTCACGGCGAGCGAGCTGTACTCGCCGAGCACGGAGACGCCGACCGAGCCCGTGTTGAACCCCTCTGCGTGCGCCCCGACGACGTTGCGCTCGATCCCGCCGTAGCGGCCCTCGTAGACGGTGCCGAACCGGTCGACGAGGAAGTTGTAGCCGATGTCGTTCCAGCCGTTGCCCTTGACGTGGTAGAGCTGGATCGCCCTCACGATCGCCGGCGCCTCGGCTGCGCTGTAACCGTTCGAGCCCGCGGTGTGATGCACGAGTGCGAGACGGACGGCCGCGGCGAAGGAGGGGCCCGCACGCCGGATCTTCTCGTCCGCGTTCCAGCCCTTGCGGGGGACGATCGCGGGCGCGCCCGCCTTCTGGAGCGTCCGGGCGGGGACGCCCGCGGCGGGACTGCGGACGAACCAGGCGCGCAGGCGGGTGACTGGGCCGCGTGTGCGGTAGTCGATGCGGTCGGACGGCCCGACCCACCAGGGATTCCCGAGCCGCCAGGCTCCTGCGCGGGCGCGCTCCGCCGTGCCGGCATCGGGACGGTCCTCCGCCTCCGGCGCCGCGTCCTGCCAGGCGCTCCAGCGCCCTGAGAGAGCCCGTGTCCTGAACTGGACCGAGCCGGGACCGCGCCAGTGGAGGCCGACGAGGTCGAACCTGGCAGGCGTCGAGGAGGCGGCCAGCGTGCGCTCGCCGTTCAGCGGCACGTCGCGGGAGACGATCGTCGCCTCCTGCGCCAGGGCAGGCGCAGGCAGTGCGAGGACGAGTCCGATGAGGATGAGCAGGCGTCTGGGCACGGCGGTGTCTCCACCGAAGGGTGGCGGCTTCCCCATTCGGCGACAAGAGCCGCGCCCCTCGTTTGACCGAATCCTTACAGCTACAGTCAAGGCGTGGCGGCCCTCGCACGGGGAGTCCTGGTCGTCGCCGCAGCGGCAGCAGCGGCTGTGATCGCCGTTGCCGCACCCGCCGCAGACTCCGGCCCGCGGGTGCTCGTCGCAGAGTTCGAGAACGACGTCAACCCGGTGACGCAGGAGTTCCTGCTCGACGCGATCGACCGTGCCGAGGAGGACGGGTACGCGGCCGTCGTGATCGAGATGGATACGCCTGGCGGCCTCTCCTCCTCGATGCGCGGGATCGTCAAGGGCATTCTCGCAGCCGACGTGCCCGTCGTCGTCTACGTCGCCCCGGCCGGTGGGAGCGCCGACTCGGCCGGCGCCGTGATCGGGATGGCCGCGGACGTGCTCGCGATGGCGCCGCAGACGAACATCGGCTCCTCGACGCCGGTGTCGATCGGCGGTGAGGACATCTCGAGGGACCTGCGCCGCAAGATCGTCAACGACGCCGCCGCCTACATCGGCGAGCTCGCGCGCGAGCACGGCCGCAACGTCCAGGTGGCGCGCGAGATGGTGACGAAGGCGACCAACCTGGGCGCGCGCGAGGCGCTGCGCGAGAACGTCGTCGACGTGATCGCAACCGACTACGCCGACCTCTTCCGCCAGATCGACGGTGAGCGGACGGAGCCGAAGGGCCTGACTGTCTCGACCCCGCCGTCCACCCGCGTCGAGCGCGTCGAGCTGTCCACCTGGAAGCGCCTGCTCGATCTCCTGATCGACCCCAACATCATCGCGCTGATGCTCTCGATCGGGCTGATCGGGATCGTCGTCGAGCTCTGGAACCCCGGCCTCGTCTTTCCCGGCACGGTCGGCGCGATCTCCCTGATCGTCGGCCTGTACGGGTTGCAGGTGCTGCCGATCTCCGCTGCCGGGCTGCTCTTGATGCTGCTCGCAGCAGCCTTCTTCGTCGCCGAGGCGTTCATCGTCTCCCACGGTGCGCTTGCCGTCGCGGGCGCCGTCATGTTCACGATCGGGGCCCTGATGCTCTTCGACCCGGCCGGCGAGGCCTACCAGGTCTCGCTTCCGGTCGCCCTGGCGATCTCGGGCACGCTCGCCCTGCTCTTCGGGCTCGCGCTGACGAAAGCGGCGCAGGTTCGGCGCGTCCCGGTGGCGGTCGGCTCACACCGCCTCGTCGGCGAGCCCGCGGTCGTTCGCGGCGAGAGCCTCGTCTTCGTCGACGGCGAGCTCTGGCACGCCCGCACCGCCGACGGCTCGCCGCTCGTCGCCGGCGAGCGCGTGCTCGTCGAGGGCGTCGAGCCGGAGACGCTCGAGCTCGTCGTAGGATCACCGAAGGACGCACCGACCCTCCTGGCCGAAAGGACGTAACCCACCGTGATCGCCCTGATCGCAATCGCCGCCGTCGCCTTCCTGCTGCTGATGTTCCTCTTCGCCGCGGTGAAGGTCGCCCGCGAGTACGAGCGGGGCGTGATCTTCCGCCTCGGCCGCCTGCTGCCCGAGCCGAAGGGGCCGGGTCTCTTCCTGCTCATCCCGGTTGTCGACCGGATGGTCCAGGTCGACCTGCGCACGATCCCGCTGAACGTGCCGCCCCAGGAGGTGATCACGAAGGACAACGTCCCCGTCCGCGTGAACGCCGTCGCCTACTTCCGGATCGTCGAGCCGAAGAACGCGATCGTCCAGGTGGAGAACTTCATGGTCGCGACGTCGCAGATCGCGCAGACGACGCTGCGCTCCGTCCTCGGCCAGCACATGCTCGACGAGCTGCTCTCGGAGCGCGACAAGATCAACGCGATCCTGCAGAACATCATCGACGAGGCGACCTCGCCCTGGGGCGTCAAGGTCTCGATCGTCGAGGTGAAGGACGTCGAGATCCCGGCCGGCATGCAGCGCGCAATGGCGCGTCAGGCCGAGGCCGAGCGCGAGCGCCGCGCGAAGGTGATCGCCGCGGAGGGTGAGTTCCAGGCCTCGCAGAAGCTCTCGGAGGCGGCCGACGTGATGGCCAAGTCACCGATGGCGCTGCAGCTGCGCTACCTGCAGACGCTGCTCGAGATCGGCGCCACGAACGCGACGACGATCGTCTTCCCGGCGCCGATCGACATGCTGACCGCCTTCATGGGCAAGGCGACCGGCGGCGAGGGCGGCGGAACGAGCTAGCTGACGAGCTGGCCGTTGGCGCTGCGGAAGCGGCGCGCGGCCTCGATCGCCGCACCGAGGTTCAGGCCCTTGTCCTTGGCCTGCTTGATCAGCATCACCGTCTCGAGCGCCTCGATGTCGTAGATGCGCTGCTTCTTGCCCTTGGTCGGGATCTGCGCCTTGTTCGTCCAGTAGTCGAGCTGCATCTTCGAGATGCCGGCGATCTGGCAGACCTGGCCGAGATAGAGCTCGATCTTGTCCAGGTGCTCCGAGAGGTTGACTGGCTCGAGAATGTCCACCTGTGTGTTGTAAGCCATGCTGATCCCTTTATCGGCGGATACGACGACCCCTCAGGAGGAACATATACACGCTTTCCCCCGGTTTGGGAAGAGGTACGCGTAGAAAACGGGAGGATCTTCGCTAGACGGTGTCGTCGTCCGGGGCGGTCGGGAAGCCGTCCTCGTCGAAGTCGGGCTCCGCCAGCGGCTCGATCCCGGCCTCGGTCGCCGCGGCAGCGGCCTCCTCGACCGCGGTGTCGGACGCGTCGCTCTCCATCACGAGCGCAAGGCTCGAGACCTTCTCGTCATCGCCGCGCAGCCGCATCACGATCACACCCTGGGTCGAGCGCCCGAGCCGCTTGATCTCCTCGACCGGGATCCGGATCACGGTGCCGCCGGTCGAGATCAGCATCACCTGGTAGCCGTCGCGGACGACCCGTGCGCCGGCGAGCTTGCCGCGGGCGTCGGTGAGCTGGATCGTCTTGACGCCGAGCCCGCCGCGCCCCTTGACCGGGTACTCGGAGACGCGCGTGCGCTTCCCGTAGCCGTTCTCGGTCACGACGACGAGGTCGGTGTCGTCCTGCGCGATCTCGAGCTCGATCACCTCGTCGTCCTTGCGCAGCCCCATCCCCTTGACCCCGGACGCGGCGCGGCCCATCGAGCGCACGTCGCGCTCGTGGAAGCGGATCGCCTGCCCGAAGCGGGACACCATCAGGACGTCGTCGTCCCCGTCGGAGAGCCGCACGCCGACGAGCTCGTCGTTCTCGCGCATCTTGATCGCGATGATCCCGTCCGCCTTCAGCGGCGTGTTGTACTCGAGGAACTCGGTCTTCTTGACGACGCCGGCCTTCGTCGCGAAGAGGAGGTACTTGGCCTCCTTGAAGTCGCGCGTCGCGATCACCGCCTTGACCTGCTCGTCCTGGCGGAACGGGAGCAGGTTGACGATCGCGCGGCCCTTCGACTGGCGCGAGCCGAGCGGCAGCTCGTGCACCTTCAGCCGGTAGACCTTGCCGACGGTGGTGAAGAAGAGGACGTAGTCGTGCGTCGAGGCGACGAAGAGGTGCTCGATGTAGTCCTCGTCCTTCAGGTCCATCCCCATCACGCCGACGCCGCCGCGGCGCTGCTCACGGTAGGAGGTGACCGGCAGCCGCTTGATGTAGCCGGAGCGGGTGATCGCGATCACCATGTCCTCCTCGGCGATCATGTCCTCGAGCGAGAACTCGCCCTCGGCCGCGATGATCTCGGTGCGCCGGTCGTCGGACTTGCCGTAGAGCGCCTTCAGCTCGAGCAGCTCCTCGCGGATCAGGCCGTCGACGCGGGCGGGGTCGCCGAGGATCGCGCGCAGCTCGGCGATCCGCTCCTGCAGGTCGGCGTACTCCTCCTCGACGCGCTTGCGCTCGAGCCCGGTGAGGGCGCGCAGGCGCAGGTCGAGGATCGCGGTCGCTTGGATCTCGGAGAGCGAGAACTGCGACATCAGCTGCTCGCGCGCCGCGTCCGTGTCGGCGGCGCCGCGGATGACGCGGATCACCTCGTCGAGGTTGTCGAGCGCGATCAGGTAGCCGGAGAGGACGTGTGCGCGGTCCTCCGCCTTGCGCAGCTCGTACTTGGAGCGGCGCGTGACGATCTCGCGCTGGTAGTCGAGGTAGTGCGTGACCAGCTCGAGCAGCGAGAGCGTCTTCGGCACGTTGTCGACGAGCGCGACGGCGTTGTAGCCGAACGTCGCCTGCAGCGAGGTGTGCTTGTAGAGCTTGTTCAGGACGACCTGGGGGATCGCGTCGCGCTTGAGCTCGACCTGGATCCGCATCCCGGTGCGGTCGGAGTGGTCGGCGAGGTCCGAGACCTCCGTGATCACCTTCTCGCCGACGAGGTCGGCGATCTTCTTGATCACGCCCGAGTCGCCGCCCTTCTTCACACCGTAGGGCAGCTCGGTGACGATGATCGCGGTCTTGCCCCCGCGAAGCTCCTCGATGTGGGCGCGCGCGCGCATGACGAGCCGGCCGCGGCCGGTGCGGTAGGCGTCGCGGATCCCCTGGCGGCCGACGACGATCGAGCCGGTGGGGAAGTCGGGGCCCTTGACGTGCTTCATCAGGTCCTCGACGTTCGAGTCGGACTTGTCGATCAGCTGCACGATCGCGTCGACGATCTCGCCGAGCCGGTGCGGGGGCATGTTCGTCGCCATCCCGACCGCGATC
>JANPKC010000157.1:0-17579 GCA_031425855.1 Actinomycetes bacterium
GCCGCGACACTCGACGCCGCAGCGCCGGAGCGGCGGGAGGAAGGGCTCGCCCTGCTCACCGCGCTCGAGCGCGTGCTCGCGCCCTGAAAGACGAAACGGGGCGGCTTACGCCGCCCCGCCTTCGAGATCATCTCAACCCAGCGCGGAGCTAGAGCGCCTTCCGCTTGCCGTGCAGCTCGACGTCGTCGTCGGACTCGTCGTCCTTCGGCGCCTCGTCGTTCGCCATGATGTTCCGCTTCTTGTGCGCCTCGACGTCCTCGTCCTCGCGCGGGGTGGTGCTCTCCTGCTCTGACACGGTTCCTCCTTCGGTGGTTGATATCAACCAGGACGCCTACATGACGGCGTAGGTGCTGGATTTCTTCCCAACATCTTCCCATTCGTACCGGGAATTGCAATGCTCGCCTTGTGAAGCGGCTTTCCACCGCGGTGCGGGAGTCGCTCGGCGCGCTCCGCGACGTCTACGCCAATCCCCTGTTGCGCCGCCTCCAGCTCGCCAACGCAAGCTCGATCGTCGGCGGCTGGGCATACGTCGTCGCGCTCGCGGTGTTCGCCTACCGCGCCGACGGCGCCTACGCAGTCGGTCTGCTCGCCACCGTCCGCTGGCTCTGCGGCGGGATCGCAGCGCCGATCGCCGGGGTCGTCGGCGACCGCTTCCCGCGGGCGCGCGTGATGATCGCCTCCGACCTCGTCCGCGCGGGGCTGCTCGGCGGAATGGCGCTGGCCGTGCTCGCGGACAGCCCGCCGCTGCTGATCTACGCGATCGCCGTCTGCGCGACGCTGTCGGCGACTCCGTTCGGGCCTGCCCAGGCCGCGCTCCTCCCGCAGCTCGCGCGCTCGCCGGGGGAGCTGACCGCCGCCAACGCGAGCGCGGGAGCCGTCGACAACGTCGGCTCGTTCGCCGGCCCCGCGCTCGGCGGCCTCCTCGTGGCGGCGGCCGGGGTCGAGTCCGTCTTCGCGACGTCGGCGGCGCTGTACCTGGGCTCGGCGGCCCTGGTAGCAAGCCTGCGGCACCGGGAGGCCGCCGACGCCGAAAAGGAGGACGAGGAGGACGACGGCGGTGGCCTGCGCGCCGCGCTCGCAGGCTTCCGTGTTCTCGCGGGCGTGCCGCGTCTGCGGCTCGTCGTCGCGATCGTCGCCGCGCAGACCGTGGTCGACGGCGCACTCGACGTGCTGATCGTCGTCCTCGCCCTCGACACGCTGCAGGCCGGCGCGACGGGCCTCGGCCTGCTCAACTCGGCCGCCGGGCTCGGCGGGATCGCCGCAGCGCTCGTCGTCGCCGGCGTCGCGACCCGGGGACGGTTGGCGTCGAGCCTCGGCGTCGGCATCGTCCTCTGGGGCCTCCCCCTCGCCCTGATCGGCATCTGGCCGGAGCAGGCGGCGGCGCTCGTGCTGCTCGCGGTCGTCGGTGCGGGCGGCACGATCGTCGCGGTCGCGGGCGACACGCTGCTGCAGCGAGCCGCGCCGCCCGAGCTGCTGGCGCGCGTGTTCGGCGCGGTCGACGGCCTGCTCCTCGTGGCGCTGGCAATCGGCTCGCTGGGCGCGCCGTTCCTGATCGAGACGATCGGCATCCGCGCCGCCCTGCTCGTCACGGGAGCCATCCTCCCTGTCATCGCCGTGCTCGCCTGGACGCGTCTGGCGGCGATCGACGCAGCAGCCGCGGTGCCCGAGCGGCAGCTCGAGCTCTTGCGCGGGTCGCCGATCTTCGCCCCGCTCCCGCCGGCGACACTGGAGGCGCTCGCGCTGCGGCTCGAGCCGCGGCGGGCCGAGGCCGGCGATGTCGTCTTCGCGCAGGGCTCGGCGGGCGACGAGCTCTATCTCGTCGACGCGGGACGCGTCGCGGTCGCGGTGGACGGCGCGACGGTCGCGGAGCTCGGCCCGGGCGAGTCGTTCGGCGAGATCGCATTGCTGCGCGACGTCCCGCGCACCGCCACCGTGACGGCCCTGGCCGAGACGGCGCTCTACGGGCTCGAGCGGGAGGAGTTCCTCACCGCGGTCACCGGCCACGCACAGAGCCGCGCAGCCGCCGAGACGCTGGTAACGAGCCGGCTCAGCCCGGCTGCGCTGTAGCCGCCGCAGCCGACGAGAGCAGCGCCTCCGCCTCCGCGAGGCGGTGACGGGCGCGAACCGACCGGTAGAACTCGATCGCGCGCAGCAACTCGACGTCCGCCTCGGCGTGACGCCCGGCGGCCGCAAGGTCACGGCCCGCAGCGAGCCGAGCGAGAGCCTCTGCGCCCTGCGCGAGCTCGAGGGCCGCGTAGACGTCAGCGGCGCCACGAGCGTCGCCGCTCGCCCAGAGCCGGGCTGCGGCCGCATACGGTACGTCGGGCATCGTCTCCACGATCTCGAGCAGCTCGCGGCCGCGACCGAGCCGGCACATCGCGTCCAACAGGGGTGGAGTCACGACGAATGGCTCCTGCCGCGCAGCAGCGATCGCGTCCTCAGCTGCGACAGTCGCCTCCGATCGCCGGCCAACCTCGAGCAAGACGTGCGCTCGTCCCGCCGCCTGATTCCCGTGGCCGTAATAGTCGTGCGGACTCAGCGGCTCCTGCTCGGAGCGGTCGAGCTCGCGGAGCGCGCCCTCGAAGTCGCCGCGGGCCACCAGAATCTCCGCGCGAAGCGTGTAGCAGCTTCGAAGCAGCCGATGGCCGGTGCTCCCCGCTTCGTCGACGAACTCCTCGATCGCCTGCAGCGATTCGTCCCATCGTCCCTGAATGAAGTGCGTCCACGGTATGGCGCTGCCGCGCGTGAACCGGATGATTGCGACGTCGCCGAGCTCCGTGGCCACCCGCAGAAACTCGTCGAGGGCCTCGTCGTGCCGTCTCAGCTGCCCGAGCTTGTTGGTGACGGCCAAGAGGTTGTTGAGCACGCGCAGGAGCTCGGGCGACCGCGCTTCCCGCGCGATCGCCGCGGCGCGCTCCAGCAGCTCGAGGGCGCCGCCGAGGTCTCCGTCGTACGCCCGTACGATCGAGAGATTGTTCAGGGTGTATGCCTCCAGCTCGTTCAGCCCGAGTCGCTCCGCGAGGGCGAGCGCCTCCTCGCCGAGCCGGTTCGCCTGCTCGAGGTCGTACGTGAGAGCGTGCAAGCGCGAAGACTGGCCCAGCGCGCTCGCCTTCGCCGGTCCGTCGGGAAGGCCGGGTAGGAGCTCGGCGACGCGAGCGAGGTTCGCAGCGAGCCGGTCGTTGTCGCCGCGAGTCCAGGAGACGAGGGCGAGCAGCGCCACGGCTTCGGCCTCCCCTTCCGCGTTGCCCGCCGCTTCGAACGCGTCGCGCGCCGCACTCAGCTCCGCCTCGCCGCTCTCCTCGGCATGCCAACGCGCCCGACCGAGCGCGGACAGGAGCCGCGGCCGCTCGGCGTCCTCCTGCGGCCACAGCTCCAGCGCGGCGGCGTAGTAGCGCACGGCCGCCGGGAACGCGTTTAACGCGAACGAGCGGTCGCCCGCGTCGCGGAGCGCGCGCCGTGCCGGCTCGCCGATCGCGCTCGTGTCGGCGCCCGTCGCGCTTGCAAGCTCGAGCGCAGAGAGGTAATGGTGGGAGAGCATCTCGCTGCGATCCTCCGCCCGTTCCGGGGAGAGCGCCTCGATCCAGCCGGCAGCGAGCACGTGGCGCTCTCCACGCCCGGCACGCGGGATCTGGCCGTAGGTGACATCGCGGACGAGGACGTGCCGGAAGGCGTATTCGCTCTCGCCGGCGACCGAGGAGCGCCGCTCCCGCACGACGAGCTCGCGACGTTCGAGCCCATGTAGCGCCTGCTCCACCGCCCAGCGTTCGCGCGCTCCGAGCGCGGCGAGCGCACCGAGCCAGAAGACGTTGCCGACGACGGCCGCGTCCTGGAGCAACTCCTTCTCGGCCGGCTCCAGCAGATCGAGCCGTGCAGCGATGATCCCCTGCACCGACTCCGGCAGCACGCCTTCCGCGTCGCCGCGCTCGGCGACCATCCGGACGAATTCCTCCGCGTAGAGCGGGTTTCCGCCTGCTCGCGCCAGCAGGGCGGACTGTGTCTCGGCCGGTAGGACGGCCTGGGCGAGCAGCTCGTGGACGAGCCGCGCCGTGTCCTCGTTCGAGAGGGGCGAGAGCGAGACGATCGCACTGGCCCGCTTGCCACCGCCCCAGCCCGGCCGCCGGTTGAGGAGCTCCGGCCTGGCCGTGCAGACGACGACGACCGGCACGCCGCTCGCCCACTCGACCAGGTGGTCGATGAAGTCGAGGACGCCGTCGTCTGCCCAGTGCAGGTCCTCGAACACGAGGACGAGCAGACGGTGCTCGGCCAGAGCCTCGAAGAAGCGCCGCCAGGCGGCGAACGCCTCGCCGCGCCGGTCACCGGCGAGGTCGCTCTCCGCCGTGAGGCCGACGAGCGGACGCAGGTTTCGCTCGACCCAGTCCCGGTCGGCACCCTCCTCGAGGACCTCGACCAGCGCCCGCCTCAACTTCATCTCCGTGTCGGCGGCACTGTCGGTCTCGAGGATGCCGGCATGGGCCTTCACGATTTCCGACAGCGCCCAGAAAGCGATCCCGTCGCCGTAGGGGAGGCAGCGGCCCTGGCGCCAGTAGGTGAGCTCTCTGCCCTGCTCGATCGACTTGAACAGCTCGAAGACCAGCCGGCTCTTGCCGATGCCCGGCACGCCGACGAGCGTCAGCAACTGCGGCGCGCGCTCCCGGCGCGCGCGCGCGAGCGCGTCGACGAGAAGGCCGACCTCCTCGTCGCGCCCCACAAGGGTGCCGCCGCCACGCTGCCCGGGATCGACGCCGAAGCGGGCGCGGGCCGAGACGGCCTCCCAGACGGGCACGGGCTGCGCTTTCCCCTTCGCCGACACAGACTCCCGCTCGGCATAGTCGATCGCCGTCGCGGTCGCCCGCCAGGTGCTCTCCCCGACGAGGACGCCGTTCACCGGAGCAGCGGACTGGAGCCGCGCCGCCGTGTTGACGACGTCGCCCGCGACCATCCCCTCGCCACTCTCCGGCCGCGCATCGAGGGCGACGAGCGCCTCGCCCGTGGCAACGGCGATCCGCACCTCGAGCCCACCGTCCTCGACGGCCCAGTCACGGATGGCGAGCGCGGCACGAACGGCTCGCTCCGGATCGTCCTCGCGTGCGAGTGGTGCGCCGAAGACGGCCATCACCGCGTCGCCGATGAACTTCTCGACCGTGCCCCCGAAACGCTCGAGCTCCCCACGGAGGCGAGCGTGGTAGGGCGAGAGGATCGCCTCGACGTCCTCGGGATCGAGCGTCTCCGCCCGCGCGGTGAAGCCGACGAGGTCGGCGAACACCACGGTGACGATCTTGCGCTCCTTGCGCGAAGCGGACGGCATCCGTCGAGTGTAAGCGGTCAGTCCAGGCGTTCTACCTCGTAGCCCCGCTCGGCGAGCGTGGCGCGAAGCTCGTCGCAGTGCTCCTCGTCCCGCATCGCGAGCGTCAACTCGACCTCGGTCTGGCCGATCGGCAGCCGCATCCCCTCACGGTGATGCTCGACCGAGACGACGTTGGCGCGCTCCTCGGCGACGAGCTGGAGCAGCTTGATCAGCTCGCCCGGACGGTCGCCGAGGCGCGTCCGGACGACGAGGAAACGGCCGGCCCGCGTGAGCCCGTGGCGCATCACCTGGATCAGCAGCGTCGGGTCGATGTTGCCGCCCGACAGCACGACGCCGACCTCACCCTCGCCGCCCGCCTTGCCCGCAAGGATCGCGGCCACCGACGCAGCGCCGGCTCCCTCGACCAGCAGCTTCGTGCGCTCGAGCAGGAGCACGATCGCATGGCTGATCTGCTCGTCCGTGACCGTGACGACGTCGTCGAGCGCATCGCGGAGGATCGAGGAGGTGAGCGCGCCCGGCTGCTTGACGGCGATCCCCTCGGCGATCGTGTAGCGGTGCTCGGTGCCGCCCGCGAGGGGGCACATGTTCTCGGCCTGGACACCGACGAGCCGGACGTCGGGTCGGACCGCGCGGATCGCGATCGCGATCCCGGCCGCGAGGCCGCCGCCGCCGATCGGAATCACCAGCGTGCGCGTTTCGGGCAGCTGCTCGGCCAGCTCGAGGCCGATCGTCCCCTGCCCCGCGATCACGCGCTCGTCCTCGAATGCGTGGACGAACGTGGCACCGACCGAGTCGACGTGCTCCTGGGCAGCGGCCATCGACTCGTCGAAGCCGGCGCCGACGAGCTCGACGCGGGCACCGTAGTTGCGGGTCGCGTCGACCTTCGCCATCGGGGAGTCCTGCGGCATGAAGACGGTCGCGGCGATCCCGGCCTCGCGCGCCGCCCACGCGACCGCCTGGCCGTGGTTGCCGGCGCTCGCGGCGACGACTCCCGCGGCGCGCTCCTCCGAGGTGAGCGAGTGGATCGTGTTGACGGCGCCGCGGATCTTGAAGGCGCCGGTGCGCTGGAGGTTCTCGGCCTTCAGCTGGACCGGCCGTCCCGCGAGGCGCGACAGCGTCTCGGACGGGTAGACCGGAGTCACGCGCGCGATCCCGGCGATCCGGGCGCGCGCAGCCTCCAGGTCGGCGAGTGTCGGCGCCTCGCTCGTCTTCACCGCGTGCCCTCCTCGTCGTCGATCCCGTACACCTGGCCGAGGATTTCCCTGACGGCCGAGAGCGGGTCGAGCTCGCGGGACTGGACGCGGTCGAGCAGCCGAGCCAGCTCGGGCTTCTCCGCGACCGTCGACTGGAGATGTGCCTTCGCCCGGCTCGTCGCCGCCGAGAACACCTCGCCGGCGAGGTTCCTGCGCCGCCGCTCCTCGAGCAGGCCGTCCGACTCGAGAAACCCGCGATGCTCCTCGATCTTCCCCCAGAGCTCGGCGACGTTCTCGCCGCGCACGGCCTCGGTCAGCACGATCGGCGGGCGCCACTCCCGTTCGCGGTCGAGCGCGAGGATCGAGCGGACCTCGTTCAGCATCGTCTTCGCGGCGGGATGATCCATCTTGTTGATCGCGATCACGTCGGGGATCTCCATGATCCCCGCTTTCAACGCCTGGACGGAGTCGCCGGAGCCGGGCATCAGCACGAGGAGCACGGTATCTGCGATCCCGATCACCTCGACCTCGCTCTGACCGGCGCCGACCGTCTCGAGCAGGACGATGTCCTTGCCGGCCGCGTCGAGCAGCAGCGCCGCCTGCAGCGTCGCCTCCGAGAGGCCGCCGAGATGGCCGCGCGTGCCCATCGAGCGGATGAAGACCCCGGGGTCGAGGAAGTGGTCGGAGAGCCGGATCCGGTCGCCGAGGAGCGCGCCCTGGGTGAACGGGCTCGACGGGTCGACCGAGATGACGCCGACGGTCTTCTCGCCCGCGCGGAGATGCCTGACGAGCGCGCTGATCAGAGAGGACTTCCCCACCCCGGGCGGGCCGGTCACGCCGACGACGAACGCCGAGCCCGTCTCGGGGTACAGCTCGCGCACGAGCTCGTACGAGAGCGGGTCGCGGTCCTCCACGAGCGAGATCGCACGAGCGAGCGCTCGCCGGTCGCCGCCGCGTACGCCGTCCGCGAGCTCGTTCAGCGCCCAGGCCCGCCGGTTGCTCATGCGTGGGCCTCCTGCGGCTCCCGGCCGCGAGGCGCCAGCACGACCGTGAAGAGCGCGCCGACCAGGTAGACGACAGCCGCGCCGCCCCAGACCCAGCGGGCGCCGAAGGAGTCTGTGAGCCAGCCGGCCGCGATCATCCCGGCGCCCAGCGTCGCGTAGCTCGAGGACATGATCACCGTGAACGCGCGCCCGCGCAACGCGTCCGGGGCACCGCGCTGGATGAAGAGGGCGTTGCAGACGACCGCGGCGCCGTTGCCGAAGGACGCGATCACGACGGCCGGGACGGCGACGTAGATCGTGGAGGCGAGCGCGGCGACCGCGTAGCCGCCCGCCATCAGCGCGATCCCGTAGAAGTAGACGCGGCCGATCCCGAACCTGTCGACGAACTGGCCGGAGACGAAGCTGCCGATCGTGAGCCCGAGCCCGCTCGCGCCGAGCAGGACGCCGAAGCCGACGTTGCCCGCGTCGAGCGAGACCTTGGCCAGCGCGACCTCGGCGACGTTGATCGCCCCGACGCCGAGCGTGACGATGTTCCAGACGACGAGCACCGTCAGGAGCGCCCGCGAGCGCAGCACGACCCGGAAGCCGTCCGCGATGTCGCCCCAGTGCCCGCGGCTCTCGACGTGGCCCACCTGCAGGCGCGCCGCCGGGATCCGGGCAAGCAATGCGGCGGAGAGCAGGAACGTGACCGCGTTCACCCAGTAGGCGAGATCCGGCCCCTGTGCGGAGAGGATCAGGCCGCCGACCACGGGGCCGACCATCCAGGTCAGGTTCTCGACCGTCTGCAGCAGCGACGTCGCCGCGGGGAGCTGCTCGTCGTCGACCAGGTTCGGCATCCCGGCGTAGACGGCGGGGCGGAAGAACCCGGTCGCGACGCCCTGGATCCCGGCGAGCACGACGATCGTCGTGGCGCTGCCCGCGAACGGGAGCGCGCAGAAGACGGCGGCCCGGACGAGGTCGGAGACGATCAGGAGCCGGCGGCGCGAGAGCCGGTCGACGAGCGGCGCCGCCAGGATCCCGATCAGGATGATCGGGAGGAAGTCGACGATCAGGAGGGCGCTGACCCACTTGCCCGAGCCGGTCCGGTCGAAGACGTCGACCGTCAGCGCGATCGCAGCGAGATACGTTCCGGCGCCCGAGCCGAGCGTTGCGAGGAACAGGCGCCTGAAGTCGGGCGCGAGGCGGAGGACAGAGAGGCTGAGGATGTGCCGGACGCTAACAGCCCGTCTGGACTGCAATCAGAGCTTCGCGTCGGCGAGCCGCGAGGCGGTTACCTTGGCGAACAATCGGAGATTGGCAGCGGGAACCTCATCACCGAAGGAGGCGCTCGTCAGCACGCAGTCGCCGCGTCCGTTGCCGAGGGCGACGAGGACGATCGTGAACGGCACCGTCACCGACTTCCCACCGTCCGAGACCGTCAGCTGCAAGGTGACGCGGTACGCGGCAGTGCGCGGCGCAACTTTCGGAAACGCAATGCGCGAGGCCTTCGCGATCACGGCCCTGTTGCCCTGCCGCTGGAACTCCTCCTTGTATAGCCGGGCAAGGCACGGAGCGAGCGAGGGTTTGTTCGTTCGCGACCAGGCTGCCAGCGCGTCGCGTCTCGTCCTGTAGACGTTTGACGTCGAGGAGACCGACGGCATGCCCTCGGCTGCCTCGAACTCGGCCTCGGCCTCGCCGGTGAGGACGAGGTCGGACTGGTCCGGACGGTATCCCGGACAGCTTTCGCCCTCGCCCTCTCCGCCCGCGGCTGTGGTCGGAACCTTCTTCCAGCCGGGAGCGAAGTCCGAGCGCTTCAGCACGATCGACGCGGCTTTGCGCTGGTCGACGGGGGTGATCCGCCTCTTCGGATCGGTATCCGCGGCCAGTGCGAGCGCCGGGAGGGAGAACGCGACGAGGATGAGCAGAGCAAGGGGACGGTTCACGTTCGAATCATCCCTCAGCGTCGTACGCGAGGTTGGGCCGCAGCCACCGCTCGGCCTCCGCGACGGGAATGCCCTTCCGCGCAGCGTAGTCCTCGACCTGGTCGCGGCCGAGGCGGCCGACGGCGAAGTACTTCGAGCCCGGGTGGCCGAAGTAGAGCCCGCTGACGGCCGCGGCCGGCAGCATCGCGAAGCTCTCGGTCAGCCTGATCCCGACCGCGTCCGCGCCGAGCAGCTCGAAGAGACGACCCTTCTCGGAGTGGTCGGGGCAGGCCGGGTAGCCGAAGGCCGGCCGGATCCCGCGATAGCTCTCGGCCACCAGCTCCTCGTTCGTCGGTGTGGCGCCGGGCTCGTACCAGCCGCGGCGCGCTGCCAGATGCAGCCACTCGGCGAACGCCTCGGCGAGCCGGTCGGCGAGCGCCTTGACCATGATCGCCCGGTAGTCGTCGTGCTCGGCCTCGTAGCGGGCGGCGAGCTCGTCGGCTCCGTGGATCGCGACCGCGAAGGCGCCGACGTGATCCCCTTCGGGCGCGACGAAGTCCGCCAGCGAGCGGTTCGGCCGCGAGTCGCCCCAGTCGGACTGCTGGCGCAGCATCGGGAACCGCGCCTCCCCTTCGACGACGACGTCGTCTCCCTCGGCGTGAGCGGGCCAGAAGCCGTAGACGCCGCGGGCGACGAACGACCCGTCGCGGACGATCTCGCCGAGCAGCTCCTGTGCGTCGTCGTAGACCTCCCGCGCGGCGGGCTGCTCGAGGATCGCCGGGAACTTCCCCTTCAGCTCCCAGGCGTGGAAGAAGAACTGCCAGTCGACCAGCGGCACCAGCTGCTCGATCGCCGGCTCGACGAGCCGCGTGCCGGTGAACGACGGCACGGGCAGCTCGCCGTACTCGAGCGGCTGCCGGTTCGCCCGCGCTGCCTCGAGCGTGAGCAGCGGCCGACGCTCCTTCTCGGCGTGCTGCACCCGCAGGCGCTCCTGCTCCTCGCGGTTGCTTGCGTCGAGGGTGCCACGCCGGACCGGGTCGAGCAGGTCGGAGACGACGCCGACGACCCGGGATGCGTCGAGCACGTGCACGGTCTCACGCCCGTAGGTGGGCGCGATCCGCACGGCCGTGTGCTGCCGCGAGGTCGTCGCGCCGCCGATCAGAAGGGGCAAGTCGAGCCCGCGCCTCTCCATCTCCTTCGCGACGTGCACCATCTCGTCGAGAGACGGCGTGATCAGGCCGGAGAGCCCGACCGCGTCGGCGCCGGCCTCGACCGCCGTGTCCAGGATCGTGTCGCCCGGGACCATCACCCCCAGGTCGATCACCTCGTAGTTGTTGCAGCCGAGCACGACGCCGACGATGTTCTTGCCGATGTCGTGGACGTCGCCCTTGACGGTCGCGAGCACGATCGTCCCCTGCGCGCGCCCGTTGCTGCCGGTCCGCTCCTTCTCCTCCTCCATGTACGGCTCGAGGTAGGCGACCGCGCGCTTCATCGCCCGCGCGCTCTTGACCACCTGGGGCAGGAACATCCGGCCCGAGCCGAAGAGGTCGCCGACGACCTTCATCCCGTCCATCAGCGGGCCCTCGATCACGTCGAGCGGGCGCACGGCTTCGGCGCGCGCCTCCTCGGTGTCCTCCTCGATGAAGTCGACGATCCCGTGCACGAGGGCGTGCTCGAGCCGCTTCCCGACCGGCGCCTCGCGCCAGGAGAGGTCGAGCTCGCGCTTGGTCGCCGATCCTTGCACCGTCGAGGCGAACGTGACGAGCCGGTCGGTCGCGTCGGGGCGCCGGTCGTAGATGACGTCCTCGACGTGCTCGAGCAGGTCGGCCGGGATGTCCTCGTAGACGACGAGCTGGCCGGCGTTGACGATGCCCATGTCGAGCCCGGCGCGGATCGCGTCGTAGAGGAAGGCGGAGTGCATCGCCTCGCGGACCACGTCGTTGCCGCGGAAGGCGAAGGACAGGTTGGAGATGCCGCCGCTCGTGCGCGAGCCCGGGCAGCGTTCCTTGATCAGCGGCAGTGCCTCGATGAACGCCTTCGCGAAGCCGTTGTGCTCCTCGATCCCGGTCGCCACGGCGAGCACGTTCGGGTCGAAGACGATGTCCTCGGGCTCCCAGCCGTCGCCGACGAGCAGGTCGTAGGCGCGGCCGCAGATCTCGACCTTGCGCTCGACCGTGTCGGCCTGCCCCACCTCATCGAACGCCATCACGACGACGCCGGCGCCGAAGCGGCGGATCCGGCGCGCCTGCTCGAGGAACGCCTCCTCCCCCTCCTTGAGGCTGATCGAGTTGACGATCCCCTTGCCCTGGACGCACTTCAGGCCCGCCTCGAGCACCGTGAAGCGCGAGCTGTCGACCATGATCGGGATCCGCGCCACCTCGGGCTCGGTCGCGAGCAGGTTGAGGAAGGTCGTCATCGCCTGCTCGCCGTCGAGCAGGTCGGCGTCCATGTTGACGTCGAGGATGTTGGCGCCGCCGCGCACCTGCTCGAGCGCGACGTCGACGGCGCCCTGGTAGTCGCCCGCCTCGACCAGGCGGCGGAACCGCGCCGAGCCGGTCACGTTCGTGCGCTCGCCGATCATCACGAAGCCGGTATCGGGGCCGATCTCGAACGACTCGAGACCGCTGAAGCGCGGGCGCGCGGGGCGTTTCGGGACCTGTCTCGGGGACTGTCCCTCGACCGCGGCCGCAATCGCGCGCACGTGCTCGGGCGTGGTGCCGCAGCAGCCGCCGACGACGTTGACGAACCCGTCCCGCGCGAACGAGCCGAGCAGGTCGGCGGTCTGGTGCGGCTGCTCGTCGTAGCCGCCGAATGCGTTCGGGAGCCCGGCGTTCGGATGCGCACTCGTGTAGGTGCCCGCGAGGCGCGAGAGCTCGGCGACGTGCGGCCGCATCTCCTTCGCGCCCAGCGAGCAGTTGACGCCCACGATCACGGGCCGGGCGTCTTCGACCGAGTTCCAGAACGCCTCGACCGTCTGGCCGGAGAGCGTGCGCCCGGAGAGGTCGACGATCGTGACCGAGATCCAGAGCGGCAGCTCGGGCGCGACGTCCTTCGCCGCTGCGATCGCCGCCTTCGCGTTCAGCGTGTCGAAGATCGTCTCGATCAGGAGCAGGTCGACGCCGCCCTCCTGGAGGCCGCGGATCTGCTCGGCGTACGACTCGACGACCTGGTCGAACGTGACGGCGCGGTAGGCCGGGTCGTCGACCTTCGGAGAGAGCGAGAGCGTCACGTTCAGCGGCCCGAGCGACCCGGCGACGAAACGGCCCCCGGCCTCCTCCGCGGCCTGCCGGGCCAGCCGTGCGCCCGCGATATTCATGTCGTGCACCGCGCCCTCGAGCCCATAGTCCGCCTGGCCGATCGACGTCGCCGTGAACGTGTTCGTCGTCGTGATGTCCGCCCCGGCCGCGAGGTAGCGGCGGTGAATGTCGAGCACGACGTCGGGCCGGGTCAGGTTGAGCAGGTCGGGGTCACCGGCGACCTCGCGCGGGTGGTCGGCGAAGCGCTCGTCGCGATAGTCGGCGTCCTCGAGCCCGGCGCGCTGCAGCATCGTCCCCCACGCGCCGTCGAGCACGAGGATCCGCTCCTCCAACAACGCCTTCAGTCTCGACTCTGCGCTCACGTGCCCTCCACGGATGCCGAAAGAGGGCGGGCCGCACTGTTCGAATGAGCACAGTCCGCTGGCTCTTTAGGCGTTTTTGTCCTGGTCGCCAAGCTGCCGTCAAAGCTTTCCAGGTGCTGCAAGGCTAGCAACCGTACGCCGCGGTATCAGACTCGTCTCTGACACCGTGCCAGAGTCGTCTCTGACACCGCCTGTCCCGTTCGGACAGGGGTCAGTAGCCGCTGAACTTGTCCGCGAGGACGCGTTCCTCGGGGACGCCCGCGGCCTCGAGCGAGCCGGCGACTGCTTCTGCCATCTGCGGCGGGCCTGCGACGAGGAACGTCTTCCCGTCCAGCCCGCCCACCAGCTCGTCGATGACGCCGGCGTCGAGGTGGCGCGACTCGCCCTCCCACCCCGGCTCGTCGGTCATCGTGAGGATCACGCGCAGGCCGTCGATCCGCCGCTCGAGCTCCTCGATCTCGTCGAGGAACGCCGACGACTCGCGATCGCGGTTCGAGTACACGAGCGTGACCTCGTACGGCAGCGCCTCGTCCGCGACGTAGCGGAGCATCGAGCGGAAGACCGTGATCCCGATCCCGCCGGCGACGAAGACGTACTCGGCCCCCGTGTCCTCCGGAAGCAGGAACGAGCCCTTCGGCTCCTCCACCTGCACCTCGTCGCCGACCTCGAGCTCGGCCAGCGTCCGCTTGAACGCAGTGTCGCGCAGGCGCGTCGCGAGCCCGACGACGCCGCGCTCCGTGGGCGAGGTCGCGAGCGAGATGTGGCGACGCAACCCCTTCTCGTCCGTGTGGCCGCGTTCCGGCAGCTCCACCCAGAAGTAATGGCCCGGCCTGTAGTCCGGATAGCCCTCGACGGCGAGGAGGACGAGGAGCGTGCCCTTTGCGACCTCCCGCTTCTCGGCGACGGTCGCACGCACGAGTCTAGGTGCGGCCGGAGACCGTCAGCTGGTTCTCGGCGTGCGCGACCCGCTGCTCGAGCTGCCAGCGGTCGGCGGTCGACTCGCCTGCATCGACCTTCTCCAGCTCGGCCCTCGCCGCCTCGAGCTGCTCCTGCGCGCGGGCGTCGTCGATCTGCTTCACGTCGACCGCGTCGTCGACGAGCGCGATCGCGCTGTCCAGCTCGACCTTGAAGAAGCCCGGGCCGGTCGCGAACTCGAGCACGTCCTCGGCCTCCCGGTCGCGGTAGATCCGCGTCGAGCCGGCCTTGAGCGTCGCGACCAGCGGTGCATGGCGTGCGAGCACGCCGATCTCGCCGGCCGCGCCCGGGACGACGAGCATCTCCGCCTCGCCCCGGAAGGCCTCGCCCTCCGGGGTCACGAGCGCGACGTCGAACTTCGGATGCGCCTCGGCCAACGCCTACGCCGCCGCTGCGGTCTTCTCGGCCTTCGCGACCGCGCCCTCGATCGTGCCGACCATGTAGAAGGCCGCCTCGGGGAGGTCGTCGTGCTTGCCTTCGATGATCTCGCGGAAGCCCTTGATCGTGTCCTCGAGCTTGACGTACTCGCCCGGGGTGCCGGTGAACTGCTCGGCGACGAAGTTCGGCTGCGAGAGGAACCGCTCGACCTTGCGGGCGCGCGAGACGACGAGCTTGTCCTCGTCGGTCAGCTCGTCCATGCCGAGGATCGCGATGATGTCCTGCAGGTCCTTGTAGCGCTGGAGCACCTGCTGCACCGAGGTCGCGACCGCGTAGTGCTCGTCCGACACGATCCCCGGCTGGAGCGCCCGGGAGGTCGAGTCGAGCGGGTCGACGGCCGGGTAGATCCCCTTCTCGACGATCGCGCGCGAGAGCACGGTCGTGGCGTCGAGGTGGGCGAACGTGTTCGCCGGGGCGGGGTCGGTGAGGTCGTCGGCGGGCACGTAGATCGCCTGCACGGACGTGACCGAGCCGGTGCGGGTGGACGTGATCCGCTCCTGCAGCTGCCCCATCTCGGTGGCGAGCGTCGGCTGGTAGCCGACGGCGCTCGGCATCCGGCCGAGCAGCGCCGATACCTCGGAGCCCGCCTGGACGAAGCGGAAGATGTTGTCGATGAAGAGCAGCGTGTCCTGGCCCTGGTCGCGGAAGTACTCCGCCATCGTCAGGCCGGAGAGGCCGACGCGCAGGCGCGCTCCCGGCGGCTCGTTCATCTGGCCGTAGACGAGCGCGACCTTGTCGATCACCTCGGACTCGGTCATCTCGAGGAAGAGGTCGTTGCCCTCGCGCGTGCGCTCGCCGACGCCGGCGAACACGGAGACGCCGCCGTGCTGCTGGGCGACGTTGTGGATCAGCTCCTGGATCAGCACCGTCTTGCCGGTGCCGGCGCCACCGAAGAGGCCGATCTTGCCGCCCTTCACGTACGGCGCGATCAGGTCGACGACCTTGAGGCCCGTCTCGAAGATCTCGACGGTCGGCGAGAGCTCGCGGAACGCGGGCGGGTCGCGGTGGATCGACCAGCGCTCGACGTCCTTGCCCGCCGGCTCCTTGTTGTCGATCGGCTCGCCGATCACGTTCCAGATCCGGCCGAGGGTCGCCTCGCCGACGGGCACCGAGATCGGCGCGCCCGTGTCGACGACGTCGACCCCGCGCGCGAGGCCGTCGGTGGTCTCCATGGCGACCGCGCGGACGCGATCGTCACCGAGGTGCTGCTGCACCTCCGCGATCAGCGTTCTCGAGCCGCCGTCGCCGGTCGGCACCTGGATCGCGAGCGCGTTGTAGATCTCCGGCAGCTCGTCCGGGAAGACGGCGTCGATGACGACGCCCTTGATCTCGACGACCTTGCCTGCGGTGCTGCCCTGCGCGTGCTCAGACATGACTCTCCTGGGAAAAGATCTCGGGAAGGAAGTGCGACGCGCGGCGCCGCAAACGCGGTCGCAGTCTAGCGAAGCGCCCGCTCAGGCCGGTTGGTTGCCGAAGCTGCCGGACGGCCGGCCGGAACCCGCCGACGGGCTCAGGAGAGCCTCGCGGCGAAGCAGCCGCATCGTGTGCAGCTCGGCGTCGTCGACCTCGGCCGGCGTCGTCCCGCTTGACCGCTGCGGCCGGTCGCCCCCGCCGAGGAACGGCGCCTGCGCGGCGACCCCGAGAGCCATGGCGGCGACGGCCGCGACCGACGCGATGCTGCGAAGCCGCGAGTCCACCGAGCGCCGGACGGGCGCGCAGCGAACGACGAAGCGGCGGGCGGAGCGCTCCGCGGCCGCTCGACGAAGCTCCTCCGCGATCGCGGCCACATGATCGGAGAAGCAGCGGCAGGCGGCGCAGCGGGCAAGGTGGGCGTCGAGCAGGCGGCGCTCGAGCTGCGACAGCTCGCCGTCGGGGGCGAGCGCCGCCCACGCGCGGGTGCGCTCGCAACGGCTCTGCACGGCGTCGGCGGTCACAGCAGCCGCGCGTTCGAGTCGACCGCTGCTCCGAGCGCGAGCAGGACGATCCCCGCGACCACGAGCAGCCCGGTCATGTTGAACGACTCCACCTGCTCATCGCCGGAGGCCACGCGGACGCCGCGCGGGACGCGCAGACCGACCATCCCCTCCTCGTTGGCGACGCGGAACGGCCCACGGTTCCCGACGAAGAAGCCGCCGAGCAGGAGCGCGCAGCCGGCGAGGTAGAGACCCACCGCCACCGACCGGCTCGGCGCCGCCCCGAGCAGCAGCCCGAGCGCGAGCGAGAGCGCGGCTGTCGCGCCGGCGATCGTGGCCAGGAGCGTGAAGAAGCGGCGCGCGGCGGCGACGATCATCGCCCTACCCCGCCGCGACCGCTTCTTCGTCCGCCCGGCGAATCTCGTCGCCGGACATCGGCCAGCGCTCGAGCGGGTAGTGGCACGCGGCGCTGTGCCCTGCCCCGAAGCCACGGAGCTGCGGCTCGTCGACGTCGCAGTGGCCGGGCCGGAAGCGCGGGCAGCGCGGGTGGAAGCGGCACGCCTCCGGCGGGTTGATCGGGTTCGGGACGTCGCCCTCGAGAACGATCGGACGGCGCAGCCGCCCCAGCTCGGGGTTCGGGATCGGGACGGCCGAGAGCAACGCGCCCGTGTACGGATGCTTCGGCTCGACGTAGAGCTGGTTGCGGTCGGCGATCTCGGCGACCTTGCCGAGGTACATCACCAGCACGCGATCCGAGATGTGCCGCACGACGTTGAGGTCGTGGGCGATGAAGACGTAGGTGAGCCCGAAGTCGCGCTGGAGGTCCTTGAGCAGGTTCAGGATCTGCGCCTGCACGGACACGTCGAGCGCCGAGACCGGCTCGTCGCAGACGATCAGCTTCGGGTTGACCGCGAGCGCCCGCGCCACGCCGATCCGCTGCCGCTGCCCGCCCGAGAACTCGTGCGGGAAGCGGTTGTAGTGCTCCGGGTTGAGCCCGACGACGTCGAGTAGCTCCTGCACGCGCCGCTTGATCTCTGCCGGCGTCCCGATCTTGTGCACCTGCAGCGCCTCGGCGACGATGAAGCCGACCCGCTTGCGCTGGTTCAGGCTCGCGTACGGATCCTGGAAGATCATCATCAGCTCGCGCCGGATCGGGCGCATCTGTGTCCGGTTCAGGTGCGTGATGTCCCGCCCGGCGAAGGTGATCCTGCCGCTCGTCGGATCGAGCAGC
>JANPKC010000158.1:0-8158 GCA_031425855.1 Actinomycetes bacterium
CTGGCGCGCGCTCCTCGTCCCGCTGCCGCGCAGCCCACAGCGTCGTCAGCCGCACCGCCTCCTCGAGCTCGCCGAGCGGTACGCCGGCCGGGGGGCAGATGTCGAACGCCATCGCGATGTCCGAGCCGAGGTTGCGCTGGATCCGGGCCGCGATCTCCGGCGAGAAGCGCGCGGCCGCCCCGTCGTAGACCGAGCGGAAGGTGACGCCCTCGTCGTCGACGCCGAGCAGGGTGTCGCGGAGCGAGAAGACCTGGAAGCCGCCCGAGTCGGTCAGGATCGGACCGTCCCACCCGGAGAACGCGTGCAGCCCGCCGAGCTCGGCGATCACCTCGTCGCCGGGCCGGAAGTGGAGGTGGTAGGTGTTGCCGAGGATGATCTGCGAGCCGACGGTGCGCAGCTCGTCCGGGTCGAGGCTCTTGACCGTCCCCTTCGTCCCGACCGGCATGAATGCGGGCGTGCGCACCTCGCCATGCGCGGTGCGGAGCACGCCGGCACGCGCGGCGCCGTCGGTGGCGGTGACGTGGAAGTGGGACACGCGGGCAGCTTAGGGAGCCGGCGGCGCTGCTACGCCGAGTGGTGTCAGACTCGACTCTGACACCGTGTCAGAGTCGAGTCTGGCACCGGTGACCTCGGTCACGCGTCAGAGGACGAGCATCGCGTCGCCGAACGAGTAGAAGCGGTAGCGCTCGGCGATCGCCTCCGCGTACAGCCGCCGTGTCTCCTCGATGCCGGCGAACGCCATCACGAGCGCGAGCAGGGTCGAGCGCGGCAGGTGGAAGTTGGTCAGCAGGGCGTCGACGCGCCGGAACTCGAACCCGGGCGTGACGAAGAGCGACGTCCGGCCCCGCAGCACCCCGTTGCTCGCGACGGTCTCGAGCACGCGCACCGTCGTCGTACCGACGGCAAGCACGCGCTCGGCCGCCTCGATCCGGGCCCACGCGTCGGGCCGCACCGCGTACCGCTCGCCGTGCAGCTCGTGCTCCTCCAGCCTTTCCGCCTGCAACGGGCGGAAGGTGTCGAGGCCGACGTGGAGCGTGACGCGCTCGACGTCGAGACGGCCGAGCAGCTCCGGTGTGAAGTGGAGGCCGGCCGTGGGCGCCGCGGCAGAGCCGTCCTCGTCCGCGTAGACCGTCTGGTAGCGCGAGGGATCGGCGAGCGGCTCGGTGATGTACGGCGGCAGCGGGGCGTCTCCGTCGGGGATGCCGTCGAGCCGGACGCGCCAGCGGCCCTCGCCCAGGTGCTCGAGCAGCTCGACCGCGCCGTGCCGGTCGCCGGCGTGCAGGCGCCGCGTCGGTCGCGCGAGCGCGAGCCACACCCCCTCCCCTTCGTGCTCGAGCAGCAGCACCTCCCCCTTCGGCCGCTCGATCCTGATCCGGGCCGGCACGACGCGGGTGTCGTTGACGACGGCGAGCTCGCCGGAGAGCTCGGCCGGCAGGTCGGCGAACGTGCGGTGGCGGACGTCGCCGGCGACACGGTCGTAGACGAGGAGGCGCGATGCGTCCCGCCGCTCCGGCGGGTGCTGCGCGATCAGCTCCGAGGGCAGGTCGTAGTCGAGCTCGGAGGTGTCCATCCGACGGCCAGCGTAGCCTCCTGCCCGTGGACGAGAGGACACTGGAGCGGGCCAAGGCCCGGATCGCCGAGGCGGCGTCCGGCCGGGTCGCGCCGGCCGACCTGGAGGCGGCGCTCGAGCGCACGCGGATCCAGGTGGAGTCGCTCGCGGCGGCCGCTGCCGAGCTCGAAGGCACGCTGCCGGAGAAGGTCACGGCGGCGGTCCACGACGGTCTCCGCACCGAGGTGCTCCCGGTGGGACGCAATCTCGCCGAGATCCGCGGGCTCCTGAACCAGGTGATCCGCCGGCTCGAGCGGCTCGAGGGCGACGTCCTCGCCGAGCGGCACGCCCGCATCGACGACCTCGCCCTCCTGGTCGACCTCGTCGCGAGCGGCTGGAAGGGCGTCAGCGACCGGCTCGAGCGCGTCGAGCACGCCGTGGCGCCCGCCCTCGGGCACCGCGAAGCCGCTTAGAAGTCGCGGTTCGGGAGGACGAGCCGGAAGCGGCTCCCCTTGCCGAGCTCGCTCTGCAGCTCGATCCGGCCGCCGAGCGCGACCGCGAGCTCGCGCGCGATCGGCAGCCCGAGCCCGGTGCCGTGGCCGTCGGTCGACCAGAAGGGCCGGAAGATCCGCTCCTGCGCTTCCGCACCGATCCCGGGACCGGTGTCGGCGACGTCGACCGTGACCGTGCCGTTCTCGCTCTGGAGCGCGAGGTCGATCCTGCCGCCGTCCGGCGTCCAGCGAAAGGCGTTCGAGAGCAGGTTCGAGATGATCTGGAGCACCCGGTCGCCGTCGGAGACGATCACCGGCGCGCCGTCGGCCTCCGAGGTGTACTCGATCCCGCGCTGCCGCGCCTCCTCCGAGAAGGTCGAGTACGCCCGCTCGAGCAGCCGCCCCATGTCGACCTCCTCCGTGAGCACCGTGAAGCGGTGCGCGTCGAGCTTGGCGAGGTCGAGCACGTCGCCGACCAGCCGTCCCAGCCGCTCCGCCTCCTCGGCGACGGTCTGGAGCGATTCGTCGATCGCCTCCGGATCGCTGACCACGCCCTCCCGGAGCGCCGCGACGTGACCGCGGATCGCCGTCAGCGGCGTGCGCAGCTCGTGCGAGACGGACATCAGGAAGTTGCGCTCGAGCTCCTCGGACTCGGCGAGCCTCGCCGTCATCTCCCGGAAGCGGTCCGCGAGATGGCCGATCTCGCCCCCGCCCGGGACTCTCGGCACCTCGACCTCGTAACGGCCCTTCGAGACCTCGTCGGCCGCGGCGGACAGCGCGAGCACGGGCTTCGTGATCCGGCGCGAGAGGTAGAGCGCGAGGCCGCCGACGACGACGAGCGCGAGCAGGAACGCGACCCCCAGACGCGAGAGCAGCGTCAGCCACGTCGCGCGCAACTCCGCCTTCGGCTTGGCCACGATCAGGTACGAGAACGTGACGCCGTTGTCGCCGCCCAGCCGGATCGGGAAGGCCGCAGCGAGGAACGGGCGATCCTCGTCCGGCGGCTCGAATTCGAAGGTCTCGACCCGACCCGAGAGCTGGTGCGGCACCTGGTTCTTCGTCAGCCGCGTCAGGCCCGAGTCCTCGCTGAGCGTCGGCGACGCAAGGACGACCTCGTAGAGCCTGTCCCCCGTCGCCGCCTCAAGCTTCTCCGCCGCGAACGACGGCGCCGCCTTGTCCTCGTCGATCGCGCGGACGGCCCACTCGGCGTAGAGGTCGGCGAGGCCGCGCGCCTCCTGCCGCAGCTCCTTCAGCGTCTCGTTGCGCGTGTAGTCCTGGAAGAGGCGCAGCGCGATCAGGCTCGTGACGAGCCCGGAGAGCGCGATCCCCGCCAGGAAGAGCGCCGGCAGGCGAAAGCGCAGGGAGTTGAGCACGGCGCTGCCTCAGGCGGCCGGTGCGGGGGCCCGCTCGGGGCCGACCTTGTAGCCGACGCCCCACACGGTGACGATCGGCGACGCCTCGCCGAGCTTGCGCCGCAGCTGCCGCACGTGCACGTCGACGGTGCGCGTGTCCCCGGCGAACGTGTAGCCCCAGACGCGCTCGAGCAGCTGGTCGCGGGTGAGCACGAGCCCCTTGTGGTCGAGCAGCTCCCAGAGCAGGTCGAACTCCTTCGGCGCGAGCTGGATCTCCTCTTCGCCGACCTTCACCTCGCGGCGGCCGGCGTTGATCGAGAGGTCGCCGTGGTGCAGCTCCTCCTCGACGTCGCGGCGGCGTTCCGGCGCCGCGCGACGGAGGACGCTCTTGACGCGCGCGACGAGCTCCCGCGGGTTGAACGGCTTCGTCAGGTAGTCGTCGGCACCGACCTCGAGCCCGATGATCTTGTCGACGTCCTCGTCGCGCGCCGTCAGCATCAGGATCGGCACGTCCGACGTCTTGCGCACGCGACGGCAGATCTCGATCCCGTCGAGGTCGGGCAGCATCAGGTCGAGGATGATCAGCGCGGGCTGCTCGGCCGCGACCTGCGCGAGCGCAGCGCTGCCGGTGGTGACCGCGCGCACGTCGTAGCCGGCGTTCTTGAGGTAGAGCGAGACGAAGGACGCGATCGACGCCTCGTCCTCGACCACCAGGATCGTCTGGGCGCCCGCGGCCATCAGGCTGCGCCGGGAGCGGTCGAGCTCTTCTCCGGCCGCTCCGGCCCGCCCAGCCTGAAGCGGATGCCGGGCTCCGGGAGCAGGTCGCAGCTGGCGCGGCTCTTGCGGCAGTCGGCTCCGTCGAGCGAGTAGACGCCCGGCTCGACGGTATCGCCCTCGATGAAGCCGGCGCCCCTGCCGACCACCGAGAGGTCGATGCCGCGGCCCTGGATCAGGATCCGGAAGCCACCGCCGATGATGCGGAAGCGAAGGCCGGCGCCGCGATAGCGGATGCCGTTGTCTGCGAGGAAGACCTCAGGCTGGTCGGCGCCGGTCACGACGGGGAAGCTCGCATCGCCGGGGGTCTTGTCGTAGACCGTGATCGTGCCGCGGTCGAGCCGCCCGATGACGCCGCCGCGCGCGTCGAGGCTCACCTTGCCGCGCCCGTCCTCGACGGACAGCGTGCCCTCGCCGGCGCTCGTGGCGGAGACGGCCGCGACGGGCAGGGCAAGCGCGAGCAGCGCCAGGAAGATGAACGTCTTCCGCATGGATCGCAGTATCGGCACGCCGCGTGTGGCGCCGGTCAGGGTCATGTAAGGAAAGTGTAAGTGGCCGGACAAGTGCCGCATAGCCCTAGATTTACCCGGTGAGCGAGATCTCAGACTTCGGTGTGATCGTGCTCGTCGTCGCGTCCGGGATCTCGCTCGCGCTCCTCGGCCGCGCGATCACCGAGCGGCTCGCGATCCCGAGCGCCGCCCTCTTCCTGGTCGCCGCCGCGGCCGCCTCGGACCTCGTCCCGGAGCTCGGCGACGCGGTCTCGTTCGTCACGGTCGAGCGGATCGGCGTCGTCGCGCTGATCGTGATCCTGTTCGACGGCGGCATGGACATCGGCTGGCGCCGCTTCCGCGGCGCGGCCGTGCCGATCCTCTCGCTCGGCGTGCTCGGCACCTTCGCCTCGGCCGGGCTGATCGCCGTCGCCGCCCATGTGCTCTTCGACCTCTCCTGGATCACGAGCGGCCTGCTCGGCGCCGCGCTCGCGCCGACCGATCCGGCGGTCACGTTCTCCGTGCTCGGCGGCCGCGAGATCCGCGGGCGGACGGGGACGATCCTCAAGGGCGAGTCGGGCGCGAACGACCCCGTCGGGATCGCGTTGATGATCGGGATGATCGAGCTCGCGACCAGTGACGACGGCTCCTTCTGGGCGGTCGTCGAGGAGTTCGCGATCGAGATGGCCGGCGGCATCGCAGTCGGCGCGCTCGGCGCGGCACTGCTGTTGCCGGTGATGCGCGGCGTGCCTCTTCCCTCGCCCGCGCTCTACCCGCTGCGGATGCTCGCCGCCGCAGGAGTCGTGTACGGCGCAGCCACGCTCGTCCACGGCTCCGGCTTCCTGGCCGTGTTCGTCGCCGGGATCCTGCTCGGCGACCGCCCGATCCCGCACCGCCGCGAGGTCGACGGCTTCCTCTCGTCGCTCGGCAGCCTGGCCGAGATCGCGATGTTCGTCGCCCTCGGGCTCACGATCGACCTGACCGAGCTGTTCGACTCGGACGCCTGGCTCGAGGGGCTCGTCCTGGCGGCGCTGCTCGCGTTCGCGATCCGGCCGCTCGTCGTGGGTGCGCTGCTGCTGCCGGTTCGGCTCGACCGCGGCGAGCGGCTCTTCGTGATGTGGAGCGGGCTGAAGGGAGCGGTGCCGATCCTGCTGGCGGCGCTGGCGCTGATCGGCGGCGTCGACGACGGCAGCGAGATCTACGGGATCGTCTTCGTCGTCGTCCTCTTCTCGGTGATCGTCCAGGGCACGCTCGTGCCCGTCGTCGCCCAGCGCCTCGGCGTGCCGATGGAGCGCGATCCCGGTCAGTCGTACGAGTAGAAGCCGCGGCCGGACTTGCGGCCGAGCAGGCCCGCGTTCCGCATCGCGACGAGCCGCGGTGGCGGCGCCATCCGCGGTTCCCGCGTCTTCTCGTAGAGCGCCTCGGACGCGTGCACGTGCACGTCGATCCCGACGAGGTCGACGAGCGCGCACGGCCCCATCGGCCAGCCGGCTCCGTTCTTCATCCCCGTGTCGAGGTCCTCCGGGGACACGCGCGCCTCGTCGAGGACGCGGATGCAGTCGTTCAGGAGCGGGATCAGGACGCGGTTGACGACGAAGCCGGGGGTGTCGTGGCAGCGGATCGGCGTCTTGCCGATGCGTGCGCCGAGGGCGAAGGCGGTCTCGAACGGCTCGTCCTCGGTCAGCTCGGCGCGGACGATCTCGACGAGCGGCATCAGCGGCGCCGGGTTGAAGAAGTGCATGCCGACGACGCGGCCGGGCGTCGACGTCGCGGCCGCGATCTCGGTGACCGACAGCGCGGAGGTGTTCGTCGCGAGGACGACGTCCGGACGGCAGATCCGCTCGAGCTTCGCGAAGAGCTCCCGCTTCGGCTCGAGCTCCTCGACGATCGCCTCGATCACGAGGTCGCAGTCGGCGAACGCGTCCAGCTCGGTCGTCAGGCTGAGCCGGCCGACCGCCTCGTCGCGCGCGGCCTGCTCGAGCTGGCCCTTCTCGACCTTGCGCGTGAGGAAGTGGCCGATCCGGTCGCGAGCCTTTTCGCCGAGCTCGGCGGAGACCTCGCGGCCGACCGTGTCGACGCCTGCCTCGACGCAGAGCTGCGCGATCCCGGCGCCCATGGCACCGAGCCCGACCACTCCGACCTTGCGCACCTCCACGGCGCGCGATCCTACAGACGGGGCGTCAGCGGCGGTCGTCGAGCCGCCTTCGGCCGAGCGGCCGCGGCGCTCGGCTACACACAGTCGGCCGTCTCCCAGCAGATCCAGACGCTCGAACGCCTCGTCGGCGAGCGGCTGCTCGAGCGCCCGGGCGGCCCCCGCGCCGTCTCGCTCACCGAGGCCGGCGCGCTCCTGCTCCGGCACGCCGAGTCGATCATCGCCCGGCTGGAGGCGGCGAAGGCCGACATGGCGGCGCTGAGCCAGGGTCAGGGGGGGCGACTTCGGGTCGGAACCTTCCAGAGCGTCGGCGCGCGCGTCCTCCCCGACGTGATGCGGCGCTTCGTCGCCGAGTGGCCGCAGGTCGAGCTCGAGCTGTCGGAGTCGCCGTCGGACGAGGAGCTGCTCCGGCTCGTCGAGCGCGGTGAGCTCGAGCTCGCGTTCGCGATGCCCCCGCTCCTCGAAGGACCCTTCGAGTCGGTCGAGCTGCTCCGCGACCCCTACGTCCTCCTCGTCCCTGCCGAGCACGACCTCGCCGAGTCCGGTCGCACGAGCCTCGCCGAGCTCGGCGACCTGACGCTGATCGGCAACCGCGCCTGCCGCAGCACGGCGCTCGCGGAGGACGAGCTGACCCAGCGCGGAGTCGCGGTCGACGTCGCCTTCCGCTCGGACGACAACGGCACCGTGCAGGGCCTCGTCGGGGCCGGCTTCGGCGCGGCGCTCGTGCCGCTCCTGACCGTCGACCGGAACGACGAGCGCGTGCGCGTGCTCGAGCTCGACCCCGAGATTCCGCACCGCCGCATCGCGATCGCCTGGCATCGCGACCGCCACCGTTCCCCTGCCGCAAGGGCCTTCGTCGACGTCGCCGCCGAGGTGTGCGCCGAGGTCGCCGCGAGCCTCGCGCCGGCCGCGGCGTAGAAGCTAGGCCTTCGAGCGAGGCGACGCTGGCGCATTGGAGATCCGCTGCTGGTGCTCGATCAGCGGTTGCAGCCGGATGCGAACCAGAGCTTGGTCGTGCCATCTCGAGTGAGTGCCATGTAGGCGAGCGGCTTGCCCGTCTGCTCGCTGCGGACTGCAACGGCGGCGCTGACGACGGTGCCGGTTGCCCCGTCGACCGAGCCGGTTACGAGCGAACGCCAGGGATCGCTCTGCGACAGCACTGCTCGGACGCGAATGATGACGCGGCCCCTGTTCAGACACCTCGCGTTCTTCACCCATCGAGTTGGAAGCCCAGCAAGACCCTTCCTTGAGAGCGCGACGGCGGTCCGTGAGGCGCGGCAGCCTCGGCTCACGAAGACGCCGGCGGCGCTGTGGCCCCGCGCGAACCGCGGCCACCGGGTCGCGCGAACCGC